>DASUSF010000269.1:0-19450 GCA_036375275.1 Geminicoccaceae bacterium
GCGCCATGCAGGCGGGCGACGGCACGCACCAGACTGAGGCCGAGGCCGCTGCCCGGCGTCGCGCGGTGCGCTTCGAGGCGGACGAAGCGCTCGATCACCCGCTCGCGCTCGGCATCGGGCACGCCCGGCCCGTCGTCCGCGATGCTCACCAGGACCTGGTCGCCGGCCCTCCGGCAACCGAGCGCCACGTGGCCGCCTGCGGGGGTGTACTTGATCGCGTTGTCGACCAGGTTGGCCAGCGCCTGGGCGAGCAGCTCGCGGTGGCCGACCACGTGGCAGCCGGCTTCCGCCGCGCGGGTGAGCGCGACTCCCTTGTCCTCGGCGAGCGGCCGGTAGAGGTCCTCGACGTCCGCGAGCAGCTCGGTGAGCTCGACCGGCTCGAACGGCGCCCGCTCGCTGCCGGCCTCGGCCCGGGCGATCGCGAGCAGGGCGTTGAAGGTCGCGATCAGGCCCTCGGCGTCCGCGAGCGTCTGCTCGAGCAGCCCCCTCGCGGCGTCGCCCTCGAGGTCGCCGAGCAGCGCCACCTCGATCCGCGAGCGCAGCCGGTTGAGCGGTGTGCGCAGGTCGTGCGCGATGTTGTCGGAGACCTCGCGCATGCCCTTCAGCAGCCGCTCGATCTGATCGAGCATCGCGTTCAGATTTTCCGCCAGCTGGTCGAACTCGTCGCGCGAGCCGCGCCGCTCGATCCGCTGGTCGAGCTCGCCGGCCATGATGCGCCGCGTCGTCCGGTTGATCGCGTCGACCCGGCTGAGCAGGCCGCGGCTCATCAGGAATCCGCCGCCGAGGCCGAGCAGCAGGGTCAGCGCCAGGCCCCAGGAGAGGGTGGTCCGGATCATCGCCTGGACCGTCATCCGGTCCTCGATCTCCCGGCCGACGAGGAGCCGGTAGCCGCCCTGCAGGAGGAAGGTGCGGGCCCGCACGTGGCGGCGCTCGACGCGGCCTTCTTCCGGCTGGACCTCGACCTTGAAGGTGATCCAGCCTTCGCCTTCCGGTGGGGTCGATGGCCACCGGTCCAGGTTGCCGGCGAGGTGGCGACCGAGCGGGTCGGTCAGGAGATAGACGCTGGCCCGGTTCGGGTTGGCGGCGCTCCGCCGCTCGATCACCTGGTGCAGGCGGCTCAGCCCCTGCGAGCGGTACTGCTCCACCAGGCCTTCGGTCTCGGCGGCGATGGTCGCCGCCACCTGGCGCTCCAGGAACGTCGTGGTGGCGATGTACAGGTAGCCGAGCAGCACCAGCGACGACACGCCGAACAGCGCGAGATAGATCAGCGCGAGGCGGAAGGTGGAAGTGTCAAGGAGCCTGGTCAGGCGCACGCAGGCAGTATCCGGCGCCGCGCACGGTGTGGATCAGCGGGTGCTCGAACCCGCGGTCCACCTTCTGGCGCAGGCGGCTGATGTGGACGTCGATGACGTTGGTCTGCGGGTCGAACCGGTAGTCCCAGACCTTCTCCAGGAGCATGGTCCGGGTCATGACCTGGCCTGGGTGCCGCATCATGGTCTCGAGGAGCTGGAACTCCCGCGGCTGGAGATCGATCGGCTGACCGCTCCGGCTGACCTTGCGCGCGAGCAGATCGACCTCCAGATCGGCGATCTTGAGACGCGTCGCGACGCTGGCGCTGGACGGCCGGCGACCGAGCGTCTCGACCCGCGCCAGGAGCTCCGAAAAGGCGTAGGGCTTGACCAGGTAGTCGTCGCCGCCGGCCCGCAGCCCCCTGACCCGGTCGTCCACCTCGCCCATCGCCGAGAGGAACAGCACCGGCGTCGTGTGGCCGGTCTCGCGCAGGTGGCGGACCAGGCTCAGCCCGTCGAGGCCGGGCAGCATCCGGTCCACGATCAGGACGTCGAAGTCCGCCGTCGCGGCCTTGAGCAGCCCGTCCCGGCCGTCGCCCGCCTGATCGACTGCGTGGCCGCTCTCGCGCAGCCCCTTGGCGAGGTAATCGGCCGCCTCCCGGTCGTCCTCGATGATCAGGATCCGCATCACGCTGCTCGCTCAGCCTCGTTCGCCAGGGAACCACGCAGCCGATCGGACTCCGTCCGGCACCAGCCTCGAGCCGCCCGGTCGGTCCGCTGCACGCCGCGTCGGGCGGCGCCGTCGCCTGCCCGTAGCTTGCGGAAGCCGGCGACCGACGCCGGCTTCCGCGCTGTGCAGGTCAGGTCAGGCGCGCTCGATCGGGACCGCGACGAAACGGTCCTGCCCGTCCCGCTTGACCAGGAGGAGGATCGCCTCCTCCCCCTTCTCGGCAGCGGCCTTGACCGCCTTGACGAGAGCCTCCGGAGCTTCCACCGGGGTCCGGTTGGCCTCGACGATCACGTCGCCCTCGCGGATGCCCTTCTCGGCGGCGGGGCTGCCGGGCATGACGTCGGTCACCACCACCCCCTGAACGTCGGCCTCGAGCTGCAGACGCTCGCGCGCCTCCGGCGTGATCCGGGCGAGCGCGAGGCCGAGCCGCGGCGTGCCCTCGTCGGTGGCGTCGAGGGCCGCGACCTGCTCCTCGTCCATCGGCATCTGACCGATCTCGACGTCGAGCGTGGTGCGCTCCCCGTTCCGCCAGAGAACCACCTTGGCGACCTCCTCGGGCGGGGTGTCGGCGACCGCCCGGGTGAGGTCCCGGACATCCTCGACATTGCGACCGGCGTACTCGACGATCACGTCGCCCTGCTGGATCCCGGCCTGGGCCGCGGGGCTGTCCGGCGTGACCTTCGAGACCAGCGCACCCTCGGCCTCGTCCAGGCCGAAGCCGGCGGCGAGGTCCTCGTCCACGCCCTGGATGTACACCCCGAGCCAGCCCCGCTCGACCATCCCGTCGTCGCTGAGGTCGTCGATGATCCGCTGGGCGAGGTCGGAGGGGATGGCGAAGCCGATCCCGACGTTGCCGCCGCTCGGGCTGTGGATCAGGGTGTTCACCCCGATCACCTCGCCGGCGAGGTTGAAGGTCGGGCCACCGGAGTTGCCGCGGTTGATCGGCGCGTCGATCTGCAGGAAGTCGTCGTAGCGGCCGGCCCCGATCGAGCGGTTGTCGGCGGAGACGATGCCGGCGGTCACCGTGCCGCCGAGGCCGAAGGGGCTGCCGATCGCGACCACCGGATCGCCGACCCGCACCTTCGAGGCGTCGGCGAACGTGACCGGCTGCAGGTCCCGGTCGGTCTCGACCTTGAGCAGCGCGAGGTCCGTGTCCGGGTCCCGGCCGACCAGGGTCGCCTCCAGCTCGTGGCCGTCGTTCAGCTTGACCGTGACCTCCGTCGCGCCGTCGACGACGTGGTTGTTGGTGACGATCAGGCCGTCCTCGCTGACGATGAAGCCGGACCCGGCGGCGACCGGCGCCTGGAAGCCGTGCGGCATCTGCGGGTCCTCCGGCCCCTGTGGGCCGGGCATCCGGAAGCCCTGATCGCCGAAGAAGCGCTCCATGAAGCGCTTGAACATCTCGGCGTCCGGATCGTCCTCGTCGAACGGCATGCCGAACCGCTCGGGCGAGCCCTCGCCGGGCATGCCCGCGAGCTCGCGATTGATCTCCCGCTTGGCGCTGATGCCGACCACGCTCGGCATGACCTGCTCGACCAGGTCGGCGTAGCCGGGCCAGGCGTGTACGGGCGCAGCCGCGGTGCTCTCGGTCGCGCCGATGCTCTCGCGCGGCTCCATGCCGACGGCGAGGCCGACCAGCGCCGCCGACGACAGTGCGACGGCAGCAACCCCGAGGGTGCGGCGCCGGCGGTGGGGGGTCATCTCGTCCATCTCGTCAACTCTCCTCTGGATCCGGGCGCGCCGGATCGTGTCCGACCAGCCCGATCGTCCGTGTCGACCTCTGACGTGATCAGATATGCGGCCCCGTGATGACCGGCGCCTGTCGCTCGCATGAAATGTCGGTAAGGCGTCAGCCCCGGACAAGGGCCTCGCGGGTGAGCCGGGCGAGGGAGGCGGGCGACAGCGTGTTGCCTTCGGCCCGCCAGAGGTCGACGACCTCGCGGACGTAGGCGTGCCGGAACGCGTCCGGAGCGAAGCGCCGGGCGTGGGCGTGGCAGTCGGCCGGCCGGATCCCGCGGCCGTCGCGCTCGAAGGTGCGGACCGCCGCGGCGATGGCGGCCGGCTCCTGAGCATCGAAGAACAGCCCGGTCGGCGCCGCGTCGTCGAGGCCCCGCACCGTCTCGAGGGCGCCGCCGGCGCCGTAGGCGATCACCGGCGTGCCGGCCGCCTGGGACTCGACCGGCGTGATCCCGAAGTCCTCCTCGGCCGCGAACACCAGGGCCCTCGCCCCCTGCATCAGCTGCACGAGCCGCTCGCCCGGCACGCGGCCGAGCAGATCGACGTTGGAGGTGGCCTGCGCGCGGGCGCGGCCGAGGCCGGGCCCCTCGCCGACCACCAGCAGGCGCCGGTCCGGGAGCTCCCGGAACGCCTCGACGATGGCCTCGGTCCGCTTGTAGGGGACGAAGCGCGAGACCGCGAGGTAGTAGTCCTCCTTGGCCTCGCGGAAGGGGAAGGCGGCGACGTCGACCGGCGGGTGCACCACGGCGCTCTCCCGCCGGTAGGTCTTCCAGATCCGGCGCGCGATGAAGGCCGAGTTGGCGAGAAAGCGGTCGACGCCGTTCGCGGTCTGCCGGTCCCAGAGGCGGATGCGGTGCAGGAGCAGCCGGATCAGCCAGCTCTTCGCGCCCCGCGCGAGGCCGCTCTCGCGGAGATACTGGTGCTGATACTCCCAGGCGTAGCGGATCGGCGCGTGGACGTAGCTGAGGTGCGGCTGACCGGGGCCGGTCAGCACGCCCTTCGCGACCGCGTGGCTGCTCGAGAGCACGAGGTCGTAGCCGCCGAGGTCGAACTGCTCGACCGCGAGCGGCATCAGCGGCAGGTAGCCGCGGAAGCCGCGCCGGGCGAACGGCAGGCGCTGGATGAAGGAGGTCGTCACGGACCGCCCGCCGAGGAAGCCGCGCTGTCCGTCCGGGACGAAGTCGACCAGCGCGAACAGGTGAGCCTCCGGAAAGCAGCGCAGGATCTGCTCGACCACCCGCTCCGAGCCGTAATAGCTGTCGAACCAGTCGTGGATCAGGGCGATCCGGGCCGGCCGGCCCCGCCGCGTGATCAGCTCGGGCGGCGTGAACGGGACGGCGGGGTCGGGCAGGGGCTGCGGCCATGACGTGCGGCTGCGGATCGGCGACGTCATGATCCGCGCCCGGCGGCCTTGTGCGGGGTCAAGCTCGATCTGCCTCTGTCGATGGGCCCGGACCGAGCATGACCGGGCGAGGCATCGCCGGCAAGCCCTCGTATGGGTCGCCGCGGCGGGGTCAGCCCTCCGCGAGCAGCTCCTCGAGCTCCTGCCAGCGCCGTTCCGCCGCGTCGAGTTCGGCTCTCAGCGCCTCGAGCCGGCGGGTCCTCGCCCCGAACCCGGCGGCGTCGCGCAGGAACAGGCCGGGATCGCCGAGCTCGGCCTCCACCGTCCGGACCTCCGCCTCGACCTGCTCGATCCGCCTGAGCACGCGCTCGACTTCCTTCTCCGGACGGGGCGGGGGCCGCTCCCGACCCACCGGCCTTCCGCGCCGCGCCGGCCGCGCGGGCGCCGCCGCGGGCCGCGCCGCTTGCTGCCGGAGCATGTCGCTGTAGCCGCCGGCGTACTCGACCAGCCGGCCGTCACCCTCGAACGCGATCACGCTGGTCACCAGGCGGTCCAGGAAGTCGCGGTCGTGGCTGACCAGGAGCACGCTGCCGGCGAAGTCGGCGAGGACCTCCTGGAGCAGGTCCAGGGTCTCGATGTCGAGGTCGTTGGTCGGCTCGTCCAGGATCAGGAGGTCGGCCGGCTGCGCGAGCTGCCGGGCGAGCAGGAGACGGTTCTGCTCGCCGCCCGAGAGGCTCTTGACCGGAGTGCGCGCCTGCCCGCTCCCGAACAGGAAGTCCTCGAGGTAGGCGACCACGTGCCGCGGCCGGCCCTGCACCATCACCTGGTCGCCGCCATCGGGGCAGAGGGTGCTCCAGGGGGTCGCCTCCGGATCGAGGCCCTCGCGGCGCTGATCGACGAAGGCGTACCGCAGCCCCTCCATGCGCCGGACCTCGCCGGCGTCAGGGGCCAGGTCGCCGGTCAGCAGGCGGAGGAGGGTGGTCTTGCCGGCGCCGTTCCGGCCGACCAGCCCCACCCGGTCGCCGCGCAGGATCCGGGTCGAGAAGTCGCGCACCAGGATCCGCTCGCCGAAGCCCTTGGCGAGCCCCTCGGCCTCGATGATCACGCGCGCGCCGGGCCCGCTTCCGACCCGCTCGAAGCGCACCTTGCCCTCGGGCGGGACCCGGGCCGCCCGCGCCGCGCGCATCTCCTGGAGCCGCCGGAGCCGGCCCTGGTTGCGCTTGCGCCGCGCCGTCACGCCGTAGCGCAGCCAGTCGTTCTCCTGACGGATGCGCCTGTCGAGCCGCCGCGCCGCCTCCTCCTCCGCGGCGAGGACCTCGTCCGACCAGCGGTCGAACTCCGCAAAGCCCTGGCTGTTCTGCCGGAGGGTGCCGCGGTCCAGCCACCAGGTGGTCCGGCTCAGCCTGCGCAGAAACGCCCGGTCGTGGCTGACCATGACGATCGCGCCGGGGAAGCCGGCGAGCTCCGCCTCGAGGCGGACGATGGTCGGGATGTCGAGGTGGTTGGTCGGCTCGTCGAGCAGCAGGACGTCGGCCTCGGCGACCAGCGCCCGCGCGACCGCGACCCGCCGCGCCTCCCCGCCGGAGAGCTGGCCGACCGGACGATCGGCCGGCACCTCGATCGATTCCAGGAGCGTGGCCACCCGGTGCACCGCCCGGTCCGGATCGACGTGCGGCGGCACGCCGGCCTGGACCGCATCGAGCGCCGTGATCATCGGGTCGAGCCGGAGCTCCTGTGCCAGGTAGGCGATGGCGACACCCGGCTGCACGAACCGCTCGCCGGCATCCAGCTCGACCTCGCCCGCGAGGGTGCGGAGCAGCGTCGACTTGCCGGAGCCGTTCCGGCCGACCAGGCAGATCCGGTCGCCCCGCTCGATCGGCGCGGTGACGTGCTCGAACAGCATCTCGCGGCCGAGCCCGACGGTGGCGTCCTGGAGCGCGAGGAGCGGGGGCATGGTGTAGCGCCGGCTGGAGGGCAGGGGCGGGCCGCAGCCTGCCACCGGGATGGCGCCGGTGCAACCGGGCGGTCGGGATGGTGGTGTCGCCCACCCGAAGCCGGCCGCGGCTCCGGTGCCGCTGGCACCGGAGCCGGACGCGACGACCGCTCAGGCGATCGGTTGGACCAGGACCTCGACGCGGCGGTTGAGCTGCCGGCCGGCCTCGGTCGCGTTGGTGGCGCGCGGCTCGGACTCGCCGCGGCCGGTGGCGCTGATGATCGAGGCCGGGACACCGAGCGTCGACAGCTCGCGCCGGACCGCCTCCGCCCGCCGCTCGGACAGGCCCTGGTTGTAGGCCTCGGAGCCGGTGGAGTCCGTGTGTCCGACGATGGTCACCCGGTTCCGGTCATACTTCGCGAGCACGTCCGCGAGCTTCTGCAGGGTCGGCCGGAAGGTCGGCTTGATTGCCGCGCTGTCGTAATCGAACGAGACCTCGTTCGCCAGGGTCAGCTTGAGCAGATCGTCCCGGACCCGCTCGACCTCGACCTCCTTCGCGACGCGCTCGTCGGCCACCGCCTGACGGAGCTCCCGCTCCTGGCGGTCGAACAGGTAGCCGACTCCGGCGCCGGCCGCGGCGCCGACCGCCGCGCCGGTGATCGTGCCCCGGTCACGGTTGCCGTCGTCATCGATCTGGTTGCCGAGCACCCCGCCGGCGACCGCGCCGACCGCGGCCCCGACCGCGGTCTTGTTGACCGTCCGGGTGCCGTCCGGGTTGGTCTGACACCCGGCCAGCAGCAGACCGGCGAGGGCCAGACAGGCCGTATTCCTCATGCCACGCACTCCGCGAGCTCAAAGGTTCATACCAGCATGTCCTCCCGCCGGCGAAAGATGGGCCGCCGGCCGCGCTTCTACAAGGGGCGGGTGGTGAAGGCGCGCGTTGCGATACGTGCTCAGAAACGTTACGTTATAACACTCGCCGTTCCGCACGCGCCGGGCGGTCTCGCCGGCAGTCTGGATGAATGCGACGCGCATGTGGTCCGTTCCGATCTTGCTCGCCGCTCTGGTGGCGGCGTCGGAGGCGCGCGCCGCCCCCGAGGTCGCGGTCAGCATCCGGCCGCTGCACGCCCTGGTCGGGAGCGTGATGGCCGGGGTCGGCGAGCCGGAGCTCCTGCTCCAAGGCGTGATCTCGCCCCACGGCATCGAGCTCCGCCCGTCCCAGGCGGCCGCCCTCGAGGCGGCGGATCTCGTGGTCCTGGTCGGAGCCGGGCTCGAGCCGTTCGCGGAACGATGGGCGGTCCATGAGGATGCGGCGCGGCTGCTCAGGATGAGCGACCTTCCGGCAATCCGGCTGCTCCCGATCAGGTCGCCCGGCCCGGTGGAGGATGCAGCCGGCGCCGAGAGGGAGGAGACCCATGCCGTCACCGATCATCCGCCGGCGGGCTCGCTCGACCCGCACCTCTGGCTCGATCCTGCGAATGCGCGGGTGCTGGTGGAGGCGGTCGCCGCGGCGCTCGGCGAGCTCGATCGGGAGAACCGCGAGACGTACGCGCTGAACCGCGACCGGATGGTGGCGGAGCTCGGCCGCCTGGACGACTGGATCAGGGCGGAGCTTCGCCCGCTCAAGGACCGCCCCTTCGTGGTCGCCCACGACGGCTACCGCTACTTCACCTCGCGCTATGGCCTCGCCGAGGCGGGCGTGCTCGCCGTCGACCCGAGCCGGATCCCCGGTGCCCGCACGCTCCGGGCGCTGCGCGCCGAGCTGGAGGCGGTGGCGCCGGCCTGCGTGTTCACGGAGCCCGGGTTCCCGCCGTCGCTGGTCTCGACCCTGACCGAGGGGATCGAGGTGGAGGCCGGCGCGCTCGACCCGCTGGGTGGCGCGCTGCCGGCGGGGCCCGGCCAGTACGAGGCTCTCCTGCGCACCCTCGCCCGAAGCTTCGCCGACTGCCTCGCCCGGCTGCCGGAACCTCGATGAGGGTCATGCGGACGCGTCGTCCGGCGCCCCGCCAGGGTCGAGGAGCGGGAAGCGGAGCTGGAGCGTCGTGCCGGCGCCCCCGACGCGCCGGTTCGACCAGGTCGCCTCGGCGCGCAGCTGCCGGCTCAGCGCCTCGATCAGCTTCATCCCGAGCCCCGGCGTGACCCCTTTCGGCAGGCCCGCCCCGTCGTCGGCCATGACCAGGGTCACGGTACGTCCGTCGCTGGTCAGCTCGAGTCGGAACACGCCGCGGTCGCCGAAGCCGTGCTTGAAGCTGTTGGTCAGGAACTCGTTGACGATCAGCCCGATGGTCTGCGCGTCGCGCGTCCCGATCTCGACCGCGCTGGTCTCGGTCTCGAGCTGAACCCGCCGGGCCGCTTCGGGCTGAACCTCGAACAGGCTGGTGAGCACGGCGAGCAGGTACTCGCCGAGGTCCACCCGGTCGGGCGAGGTGCCCGATTGCAGCTGATCGTTGACCCGGCTGAGGGCGAGGATGCGCGCCGCGACCTTCTCGAGGTGCTCGCGGGCTTCCGGGCTGACGACGCCGGCGAGCTGCAGATTGATCAGGCTCAGCAGCTGCTGGTTGTTGTTCTTGATCCGGTGCTGCAGCTCGTCGAAGTACGTCTTCTGGAGCCGGGCATAGCGGGCGTTCTCCTTGACCAGGCGGTTCTGGGCGATGACGAACGACAGGATGTTGGCATAGCCCTGCAGGAACTTCGCATCGTCATCGGTGAACACGCGGGTCTCGCGGCTGTCGGCCTCCAGCACCCCGTAGACGTCGGCCCGATCCCTGATGATGACGTTGACGGCGCTCCTGACGCCGTGATCGCGCAGCAGCTGCGGGACCTCGAACCGCTCCTCCCGCTCGAGATCGTTGGCGATCACCGGCCGCCCGGTGTGCAGCGCGTAGCCGGCCGGCGAGCGGAGCTCGGCGCCGACCGTTGCGCGCCCGAGCTCGCTCGGATCCCATCCGACGCCGGCCCGAAGCAGGAGGTTTCCCTGCTCCGGCTGGTACTCGAGGATCTTCACGAACCCGATGTCGAGGCTCTCGGCGACCTCCCGCGCGGCCTCGCTGAGCAGCTGATCCAGGTCCTCGCCCTCGGTCGCGCGCCGGCCGAAGGCCGCGAGATCGGCCTGCTGGTGTCGCGACGAGTCCTTCATGGCCCCCGCTCCCGATCCGCCGCCGGTCCAGGCCCTGTCCAGTGGCAGCTCGTTTACGGAATTGACGGGACGCGCTCAAGGCTCCCCTGCGGCGCTCCTCGCGGGTCAGGCCCCTTCCCAATCCCTCATCCTCCGGCAGCGCCGGCCGAGCCGGGCCGAGGCGGTGGCGATGCCACCAGCGGTCGGCCCCGCGCATGATCACCAGCCGAGGCTGCCCGCTGCGGCGAACGCGGCGGAGATGCCGCCCGAGACGACGACCAGCCGCGCGAGGCCGCGCCAGACGAGGTGGCTGCCCTGGTTCCCGGCGCTCCGCCAGATCCCGACCGAGACGATGAAGGCATAGGCGGCAGCTCCGAACGCCAACGTGAGGAGCACGAGCGCCGAGAGAAGCGAGAGCGACGTCTGGCTGGCATAGATGAGCAGCCCGCCGACCAGCGCGTTCAGGACGATCAAGCCTCCGATCCCATACAACCAGTAGGTCTTCGCGAGCGAGAACTCGCCCCGCCACAGTTGCCCGAGTTCACGCATCGACATCTCCCGCCGCGCCAGGGTGTGCGAGGCCTTCATGCAGCCTTATCCCTAACACGAGGTTAATGCCATCGGAGCGCCGGAAGCTCCCGGCCTCGTCCCGGATGCGTCCGCGGGCCCTGGACTTCCGGCGCAGCATCTTCGGCTGGAACCACCACCGGTAGTGCGCGTTTGAGCTGCAGAATCGAGAACCGAGGGAGGAAGACATGCCCGGGCGGGTGCTGATCACCGGCGGCGCAGGCTTCATCGGATCGCATCTCGCGGACGATCTGCTCCGCCGGGGCTACGCCGTCCGCATTCTCGACAGCCTGAGCCCGCAGGTCCATGGCGCCGACCAGGCGTCACCGCCGTACCTGACCGCCGACGTCGATCTGCGGATCGGCGACCTTCGGGACCCGGGCGTGGTGCAGTCCTCGCTCGAGCGGGTCGACGCCGTCGTCCATCTGGCGTCCAGGGTCGGCGTCGGCCAGAGCATGTACCGGGTCGCCGACTACGTCGCGGTCAACGATCTCGGCACGGCGGTGCTGCTGGAAGCGCTGATCGAACGTCCGGTCGAGCGGCTCGTGGTCGCCTCGTCGATGAGCATTTATGGCGAGGGCCTGTACCGCGACCACCGCGGACGCCTGATCGCCGACGCCACCCGCGATCCGGATCAGCTCCGGCGGGGGGCGTGGGACCCGGTGGACGCGACCGGTGCGGCCCTGACGCCGCTCGCGACGCCTGAGACCAAGACGCCGAGCCTCGCCTCGGTCTACGCGTTGTCCAAGTACGTGCAGGAGCGGATGTGCCTGATGATCGGGCAGAGCTACGCCATCCCGACCACGGCGCTGCGCTTCTTCAACGTCTACGGCCCGCATCAGGCGCTCGCCAACCCCTACACCGGCGTGCTCGCGATCTTCGCCTCGCGCCTGCTGAACGGTCGCCGCCCGATGATCTTCGAGGACGGCGAGCAGCGGCGCGACTTCGTCTCGGTCTACGACGTGGCGCGGGCCTGCCGCCTCGCCCTGGAACGGCCCGAGGCCGCGGGGCAGGCGATCAACGTCGGCAGCGGCATCGGCCGGACCGTCAGGGAGGTCGCGTCGAGCCTCGCGAGCCTGCTGGGCCGGCCGGACCTCGGGCCGGAGATGACCGGCCGGTACCGGCATGGCGACATCCGGCACTGCTTCGCGGACCTGACGCTGGCCGAGGAACGGCTTGGCTACCGGCCGGCGGTGTCGTTCGAGGCAGGCCTCGAGGATCTGATCGGCTGGCTGACCAAGCAGACTCCGGAGGAAGACCGGGTCGATAGCGCGACGGCCGAGCTCGCGATCCGTGGGCTGGTGGCGTGAGCGCGCAGCGACGCCGCGAGAGCCCGGGCGGAACGGGGCTCCATCCGGCGCGGCCGACCCTCATCATCGGCGGCGCCGGGTTCATCGGCTCGAACCTGGCCGACCGGATCGCCCGGAGCGGCGGCGAGGTCGTGGTGCTCGACGACTTGTCGAGGCCGGGCGTCGAGCAGAACGGGGCCTGGCTGAGCGCGCGTCACCCGCGGCTGGTCAGCATCGAGGTCGGCGATGTGCGGGACCGGCGCGCCATGCAGCGCGTGGTCCGCGAGGCCGGGCAGGTCTTCCACCTCGCGGCGCAGGTGGCGGTGACCACGAGCCTCGCCGATCCGCTCGACGACTTCACGATCAACGCCGCCGGGACCCTCACCGTTCTCGAGGCGCTGCGCGCGCTGCCGGCGCCGCCGCCCCTGGTCTTCACGTCGACCAACAAGGTCTACGGCCATCTCGAGGATCTCGAGGTGGTGGATGCCGAACATGGGTACGCGCCGTCCGATCCCGCGATCCGGCGTCATGGCATCGATGAGCAGCGGCCGCTCGACTTCTGCAGTCCCTACGGCTGCTCCAAGGGCGCGGCCGACCAGTACGTCCTGGATTACGCGCGGACCTTCGGGCTCCCGGCGACCCTGTTCCGGATGAGCTGCATCTTCGGCCCGCGCCAGTTCGGCACCGAGGATCAGGGGTGGGTCGCCCACTTCGTCCGCCGGGTGCTGGACGATCGGCCGATCACGATCTTCGGCGACGGGCGGCAGGTGCGCGACATCCTCTTCGTCGACGATCTCGTGGATGCGCTGCTCACGGCGAGCGCCCGCATCGATGCGACCCGCGGCTGCCCCTTCAACATCGGCGGCGGGCCCGGCAACGCGATCAGCGTGCTGCGGGTGCTGGAGCTGATCGCGCGGCGGCTCGGGCGACGGCCACGCCTGGAGTTCGGCCCGTGGCGCCCGTCCGACCAGCGCTACTACGTGTCCGACACCCGGCGCTTCGAGCGCCTAACCGGCTGGCGCGCGCGGACCGGGGTCGACGACGGCATCGGCCGCCTCGTCGACTGGATGCGCGCGCCCCGCACGATCGACGCCACCACCCGGGAGGCCGCTGCTTGAGATGAGGTATGCGCTCGTCAACCCGAACTGGACGTTCGAGGGCAGCATCTACTTCGGCTGTCGCGATCCGCACCTGCCGCTGGAGTTCGGCTACGCCAAGACCCTGATCGAGCGGTCCGGCCACCATGCGACCATCGTCGACGGGCAGCTGTTCGACCTCGATCTCGACCAGATCGAGGACGAGGTGCGCGCGTGCCGGCCCGGGGTCATCGTGGTCACCACCGCGCCGAGCTACCTGTTCTGGCGCTGCGCGCAGCCGGAGCTGCGCGTGCCGCGGCTGGTGCTCGACCGCCTGCGCGGCCTCGGCGTCCCGCTCGTGGCCGTCGGCCCGCACGGCTCGACCACGCCCCGCGCCGTGATGCGCAAGCTCGAGGTCGACCTCGTCGTGATGGGCGAGTGCGAGGACCTTCTGCCGCGGCTCGCGAGCGAGCGCTGGGCCGGGCTGCCGTCGGTCTGCGTCGCCGACGGGGAGGACTTCCGGATCAACGGCGGGCCCGCGTCGGCCGCCTTCGTCGACCATCCGGCGCTGCTCTGGCCCGACTCGTGGATCCGGCGGCATCACCATCATCACCACCGCTTCGAGGCCCCGCCGGAGGGGCCCGGCGCCGAGGTCGAGACCTCGCGCGGCTGCCCCTACCACTGCTCGTTCTGCGCCAAGGCCGACTTCCGGGACCGCTACCGCCGGCGCAGGCTGCCGCTCGTGCTCGACGAGATCGACCGGCTCGCCGCGCAGGGCGTGACCTACATCTATTTCATCGACGAGATCTTCCTCCCCAACCGGCCTCTTCTCGAGGCGCTGGCCCGCCGCGACCTGAAGTTCGGCGTGCAGACCCGGCTCGACCTCTGGAAGCCCGAGATGATCGAGCTGCTGGGACGCGCCGGCTGCGTCTCGATCGAAGCCGGCGTCGAGAGCATCACGGCCGAGGGCCGCGCCGGCCTCGACAAGGACTGCCGGGTCAGCACCGAGGAGCTGAGCGACCGCCTCCTGCAGGCCAAGCAGCACGTGCCGTTCGTGCAGGCCAACATGATCGAGGTCGACGCCGACGATCACGCGGAGGTGGTGGACTGGTGCGCGAACATGCGCCGGCACGGCGTCTGGGCCAACGAGCCGGTGCCGCTGTTCCCCTATCCGGCCTCGCCCGACTATCGGAAGCTGTTCGGACTCCCGGACGAGCACGCGTGGGAGCGCGCGCACGACCACTATCTCAGGAGCTTCGAGCGGTTCAGCGATCTGCAGGAGGCGCGTCCGGCGCCGCTCCCCGAGCTGGAGCAGGCGTGCGGATGCTGAGCGGCGCGCCGGGGCCGGCGACGGTCCTGATGACCACCGACACCATCGGCGGGATCTGGACGTACGCGCTCGATCTCGCCGGCGGGCTGCGGCGCCGCGGCGTGCGCACCGTGCTCGCGAGCATGGGACCGCCCCCGACCGGGACGCAGCGGGCGGCCGCGCTCTCGATCCCGGACCTGGTGCTGGAGCAGAGCACCTTTCTGCTGGAATGGATGGACCATGCGGAGTGGGACGTGCGGCGCGCCGGCGAATGGCTGCTCGAGCTCGAACTCGTGCACCTGCCGGAGGTGGTGCACGTCAACGGCTTCGCCCACGCCGCGCTGCCGTTCGCGGCGCCGACCGTCTGTGTCGCGCACTCCTGCGTCGGGACCTGGTGGCGGGCGGTGAAGGGCGAGGCGCCGCCCGCCCGGTTCGCCGGCTATCTGGGCGCCGTCGCCGCGGGGCTCGACGCCGCCGACGGCGTGGTCGCGCCGACCCGGGCGTTCCTCGATCAGCTCGAGACGGTGTACGGCCCCCGGCCACGCGCCCGGGTGATCCCGAATGGTCGCTCAGCCGCCGGGTTCGGCTCCAGTCGCAAGCGGGACATGGTGTTCAGCGCGGGGCGGGGCTGGGACGAGGCCAAGAACGTGATCGCGCTGGACGCGATCGCCGCCGATCTCGACTGGCCGGTCGTGGTGGCCGGCGACTGGCGCCCGCCGCGCGGCGAGGCGGAGCCGCCGCGGCACCTGCTCTGCCTCGATCTGGTCGAACCGGAGCAGCTGCGACAGTGGCTCGCGGACGCGCCGATCTTCGCGCTTCCCGCCCGCTACGAGCCGTTCGGGCTCGCGCCGCTGGAGGCGGCGCTCTCGGGCTGCGCTCTCGTCCTCGGCGACCTGCCGACGCTGCGCGAGGTCTGGGGCGAGGCGGCGCTGTACGTCCCGCCCGACGATCGCGCGGCGCTGCGCGCCACCCTCCAGGCGCTGATCCGCGATCCCGCCCGCCGCCGCCGGATGGCCCGCGCGGCCGAGAAGCGGGCGCGGAGGTTTGGCGCCGTCCGCATGGCTGAGGGCTACCTCAGCCTGTACCGCGGGCTGCGGCGGTGCCGCGCCCTGACCCATGCGGCCCTGCCCCCGGCCGCGAGCGCGGCGTGATCTCGACCATGCGCTTCGTCCTCTTCGTCCATTCCCTGGTCTCCGACTGGAACCACGGCAACGCCCACTTCCTGCGCGGCATCGTCCGCGAGCTCCAGGCTCTGGGCCACGAGGTCCGCGTCTACGAGCCGGATGACGGGTGGAGCCGGCGACACCTGATCGCGGAGCATGGCCTCCCGGCGCTCGACGCATTCAGCCTCCGGTTCCCGGGCCTGACCTCGCTCACCTACCGCCTCGGACGCCTCGATCTGGACCGGATGCTTGATGGCGCCGACGCCGTGATCGTGCACGAGTGGAACGACCCGGCGCTGGTCGCGGCGCTCGGCCGCCACCGGCGCCGCGGCGGCCGGGCGCTCCTGCTGTTCCACGACACCCATCACCGCTCGATCAGCGATCGGGCGGCCCTCGAGGCGCTCGATCTCGATGGCTACGACGGCGTCCTCGCCTTCGGCGAGGTGCTCCGCGAGATCTACCTCGCCCAGGGCTGGTCCGACCGGGTCTGGACCTGGCATGAGGCGGCCGACGTCGCGCTGTTCACGCCGCTCTCGGACCGGCCGAAGCGGGGCGACGTGATCTGGATCGGCAACTGGGGCGACGGCGAGCGCACCGCGGAGCTCGAGACCTACCTGATGGCGCCGGTGCGCGCCCTGGGGCTGAGCGGCACGGTTCACGGGGTCCGCTATCCGCAGGAGGCGGTGGATGCGCTCGGGCAGGCCTGTCTCGACTACCGCGGCTGGCTCGCCAACGCCGACGTGCCGGAGGCCTTCGCCGCCCATCGGTTGACCGTGCACGTGCCTCGGCGCCCGTACGTGGAGGCGCTGCCGGGCATCCCGACGATCCGGGTGTTCGAGGCGCTGGCGTGCGGAATCCCGTTGATCAGCGCGCCCTGGGACGACCGCGAGGGCCTGTTCGAGATCGGGCGCGACTTCCTGATGGCGCACGACGGCGAGGCGATGAAGGAGGCCATGCGGTTCCTGCTGAACGACGCCGAGGCGGCACGCGAGATCGCACGGAACGGCCGCGCGATCGTCCTCGCCCGGCACACCTGCCGGCACCGGGTGCGCGAGCTGCTCGCGATCTGCGCGAGCCTCGGCAGCGAGGCCGCCATGCCCGAGGTGGCGTGATGCGCATCGCCTTCTTCGGGTCCAGCCTGGTCTCCGCCTACTGGAACGGTGCCGCGACCTACTATCGGGGGATCATCCGGGCGCTCGCCGCGCGCGGGCACGCCGTCACCTTCTTCGAGCCCGATGCCCTGGACCGGCAGGCGCACCGCGACATCGACCCGCCGGACTGGGCGCGTTCGGTGGTCTACCCGGCCACTCCGGGCGGCCTCGGCGGGGCGCTGGAGCAGGCGCGTCAGGCCGACGTCCTGATCAAGGCGAGCGGGGTCGGCGTGTTCGACGCCGAGCTCGAGCGCGGTGTCCTCGAGGTCCGGCGCGGCGGCCAGATCGCGATCTTCTGGGACGTCGACGCGCCGGCGACCCTCGAGCGGATGCAGAACGATCCGGAGGACCGACTCCGCCCTCTGATCCCGTGCTTCGACCTCGTGCTGACCTATGGCGGCGGCGACCCGGTGATCGAAGCCTACGAGGCCCTCGGCGCCCGGACGTGCGTCCCGGTCTACAATGCCCTCGACGTCGCGACTCATCATCCCGTGCCACCCGAGGACCGTTTCGCCGCCGATCTGACCTTCGTCGGCAACCGCCTGCCCGACCGCGAGGCCCGGGTGGAGGAGTTCTTCCTCGCACCGGCGCGGCAGCTCCCCGGCCAGCGCTTCCTGCTCGGCGGCAGCGGGTGGGCGGACAAGGCGGACGTGCCGGCGAACGTCACTCGGCTCGGGCACGTCTTCACGCGCGACCACAACACGCTCAACTGCTCGGCCCGTGCGGTCCTCAACATCAACCGGGCGAGCATGGCACGCTTCGGCTTCTCGCCGCCGACCCGGCTGTTCGAGGCGGCCGGCGCCGGCGCCTGCCTGATCACCGACGCCTGGGGCGGGATCGAGCAGTTCCTCGAGCCGGGCAAGGAGGTCCTGGTCGCCGAGGATGGAGCTGCGGTGGCCACCCTGCTGCGGGACCTCGACCCGGTTCGCGCGGCCGAGATCGGCGAGGCGGCGCGCCGGCGTCTGCTGCGCGAGCACACCTACGCGCATCGTGCGCTGCAGGTCGATGCGCTGCTCCAGGGAGTGGCGGGCGCCCGGGTGGCTGCCGCATGAGCCGGTCGCTCGACATCGTCGTCATCGGCCTGTCGATCACCTCGTCCTGGGGCAACGGCCACGCCACGACCTTCCGCTCCCTGATCAAGGGGCTGGACCGGCTCGGCCACGAGGTGCTGTTCCTCGAGCGCGACGTGCCCTGGTACGCGGACAACCGCGATCTGCCCGATCCGCCGTTCGGCCGGACCCGGCTGTACCGGTCCCTGGACGAGCTGCGGGAGACGCACGAGAAGGCGGTCGCGGACGCGGATCTCGTGGTCCTCGGCTCCTACGTCCCGGACGGTATCGAGATCGCGCGCTGGCTGACGGCGACGGTGTCCGGAACGGTCGCCTTCTACGACATCGACACCCCGGT
Source organism: Geminicoccaceae bacterium (assembly GCA_036375275.1). GTDB lineage: Bacteria > Pseudomonadota > Alphaproteobacteria > Geminicoccales > Geminicoccaceae > DASUSF01. The sequence goes on from DASUSF010000269.1 coordinate 18,109, forward strand.
CACGCTCCGCGCCCTCGAGCGCGGCGGGTGCGGGTACCTGGAGCCCGGCGCGATCCCCTGCTTCGACCTGTACCTGTCCTTCGCCGGGGGGCCGACCCTGACCCGGCTCGAGCGCGACTTCGGCGCGCGCCGGGCGCGGGCGCTCTACTGCTCGGTCGACCCCGACCTCTATCGCCGCGCGCCGACCATGCCGGCGCTCGACCTCGGCTACCTCGGGACCTACAGCGCCGACCGCCAGCCGAAGCTCGATGCGCTCCTGCTCGAGCCGGCGCGGGCCTGGCCGGGCGGCAGATTCGTCGTCGCCGGGCCGCAGTACCCGCCGCACGTCGTCTGGCCGGAGAACGTCGCCCGGATCGAGCACCTGGCGCCCGATCGCCATCCCGGCTTCTACGGGGCGCAGCGCTTCACCCTGAACATCACCCGGGCCGACATGGTGGCGAGCGGCTTCGCCCCCAGCGTCCGGCTGTTCGAGGCCGCCGCCTGCGGGACGCCGGTGATCAGCGACCGCTGGGCCGGCCTCGACGAGCTGTTCCGCGACGGTCGCGAGCTTCTGATCGCCGACGACGGCGAGGCGGTGCTCCGCCATCTGCGCACGACCGGCGAGGTGGAGCGCCTGGCGCTGGCCGAGGCCGCACGACGCCGGGTCCTCGCGGCGCACACCGGGGCCTGCCGGGCGGGCGAGCTGGTCGAGATGGTCCGGGAGGTCGAGAGCGCCGGCGCCGGCCGGCCCGCCCTCGCTCCCCTGGACGCCCGACCCTGATGCCGCTCCCGACCGAGCCGATCGGCAGCATTCCGCGCCCGCGCGAGCTTCTCGCCGCGCTCGACGCCTACCGTGCCGGTCGGATCGACCTCGCGGGGCTGGACGCCGCCTACGACGCCGCGGTCGAGGACACGGTGCGGCGCTTCGAGGCGACCGGGTCGCCGGTGATCACCGACGGCGAGCAACGCAAGCCGAGCTTCTTGACCTACCCGCTCCAGCTCCTCGACACCCTCGCCGCCGACGGCCTCACCATCGCCTTCGCCGACGGCCATGCCCGCCAGCTGCCGCGGCTGATCCGTGGGCCGTTCCGCTACGCCGCCTATGCCGACGCCTACCTCGAGCGGGCGCGCCGCTTCGCGCACCGGCCGATGAAGCAGGCGGTGATCGGCGCCCCCGCGCTGAGCCTGCTGTACCCGCGGGGGGGCATCCCGGACTACCCGGAAAGCGCCTTCCTGAGCGACCTGAAGCGCGAGGTCGCGCTCGACATCCGGCGCTGCTTCGATCGCGGCGCCGACTCGGTGCAGATCGACTTCACCGAGGGCCGGCTCGCGGTCAAGCTCGACCCGTCGAAGGCGCTGCTCC
>DASUSF010000270.1:0-2895 GCA_036375275.1 Geminicoccaceae bacterium
CCCGCCGCCGGGCGAGAGCGCCTGGCAGACGCTGCTCGACCATGCCGGAGAGATCGGCGCCGATGCGATCGTGCTCGGCAGCAGCTATCGCCGGATGCTGATCTCGCAGCGCTTCGGGCGGAACGCCATCAACCTGCTCCGCAGCGCGAAGCTGCCGCTGTTCCTGTCCCACTGAACGACGGTCCGGCGAGCGGCCGCGTTTGATCCGCATCAAGGTTCGGTGCGCCTGCGGCGGTAGTCTTCGACGTGATCCTCGAGTCGGGAGGCGCTCCTGTGTCGCTCATGAAGGTCCGGCTGGAGCTCGCGCGGACCGCCGAACAGCCCGAAGGCAGCCGCGAGCGCGGCTACGCGTTCACGGCACCGCTGACCGGCGACGGCCATCTCGATCCCGACGGCTGGCAGCGCGCGCCGGAGGCCTGCCGGGTGCACCGCTTCTGGCGGGGCGAGCGCGATCAGTACGGGCTGCTGGTGCACGGCGACGGCGGGCGCTGGGCGTTTCACTACGACCGGACGGACGACGACGAGGACGAGCCGATCTTCCGCCTCGACCAGCATCGGTTCGTCCCCGGCGAGTACGTCTCGGTCACCGAGCACGACGGGGTGCAGCGGACGTTCCGGGTGGTCGAGGTGATCCCGGCCGACTGAAGCTTCGGAAGTGCGGCATACCGCGCCCGGGAACGCACCGGCGCCGGCCTGGAGCGGACCGCGGGCCGAGGAGAGGGAGTTGCATGCCGATCTGGCTCGTGACCGCGATCTGGAGCGATGACGACGGGGAGCAGACCCAGCGGTGGGAAGTCAACGCTCCGACCAGGGACGAGGCGGCGCGGGACGTGCTCCTGCTGGTCCCGATCAGGCCGCACCATGTCGAAGCCAGATGCCTCTCTGAGGACGTCGCTCCCGACCTGGGTCCGGGCCAAGCGAGGAAGCTGGATTGAGCGCGCCCCCTAGTCTCGTCCGCGGATCGGGGCGGCAGCCAGACCGACCACCTGAGCAGGAGGCAGCGATGGAGCCGGCAGAACGACCCCGCCGCACAGCCACCCCGATCCGCGAGGCGGTCGGCGTGTTCCATGACCCGGCCTCGTTCCAGGAGGCCGTCGACGAGCTGCTCAGCTCGGGCTTCGACCGCCTGGAGCTGAGCCTGCTCGCGAGCGAGCGCGCGGTCGACGCCAAGCTCGGCCACCACTACCGGAAGGTCGCCGAACTCGAGGACGACCCGCGCGTGCCGCGCACCTGGTACGTCTCGCTGGAATCGATCGGCGATGCGGAAGGCGGGCTGATCGGCGGGCTCATGTACGTCGGCGCCGTGGTCGCAGGGGGCGCGGTGGTCGCGTCCGGCGGCACCCTGGCCGGCGCCTTCCTCGCCGCCGCCATGGCCGGCGGTGCCGGCGGGCTGATCGGCTCGGCGCTGGCCAGGCTGATGGACTACCATCACGCCGACTACCTACAGCAGCAGCTGGACAAGGGCGGGCTGCTGCTCTGGGTCCGGACGCGCGATGCGGAGCACGAGGGACGCGCGCGAGAGATCCTCGAGCGGCATTCGGCCGACGACGTCCACGTCCACGAGCTGTCGCCCGAAGCGTATCTGGCGGCGAAGCCCGACGCCGGCGACCTCGAACGGGCGCTGCTCGATCCGACCGCGGTGTTCGACGCGCCCGAGGAGGTCGTCCGGCGCGAGGACCTGTCGCGCGAGCAGAAGGTCCTGATCCTGCAGCGCTGGGCCTACGACGCCCGCGAGCTAGAGATCGCCGAGGACGAGGGCATGCGAAGCGCCGGGCCCGATCTGCTCGATCGCGTGCTGCGGGCGATCGAGGACCTGGAGCCGCGTGCGAGCCGCGGGTAAAGCCCGAGGCGCGGAGCATCGGTCAGCGCTGGACGTGCGCACAGGCTTCGGATTGATCCGCCGCAGCGTTGCGCTAGCCCTGCTCCTGCTGCTCCTGCCAGTCCTGGCAACGTTGCCGGTCGGCGCGGCGCCGCCGGACGAGGATCGGTATCCCTGGCACCAGAAGCTGGAGGACGGCAGCCTGCGGGTGAACCTGTACGTCTTCTGGTCCGAGACCTGCCCGCACTGCCACCGGGCACTCCGCTTCCTCGGGAGCCTCGGGGACGAGCTGCCGTGGCTGGACGTCGTGGCGCTTGAGGTCGCCGAGCCCGGCAACGCGGAACTATATGCCGACTTAGCCGAGGATCTCGGCACCGAGGCGCGCTACGTACCGGCCTTCTTCTACTGCGGCGAGTTCACCTTCGGCTACGACGACGCCACGACGACCGGCCGCTTCCTCCGGCAGAGCCTCGAAGCCTGTCACGCGCGACTCGTCGACGCCGAAGCCGCGCGGCCGCCTGCGAGCGGCGAGGCAGCGCCCCCTGCGCCGGGCCCGCTCGATCTGCCGCTGCTCGGGCCGCTCGACCCGGCGACGCTGTCGCTGCCCGTGCTGACCGTGGTTCTGGCGGGTCTGGACGCCTTCAATCCGTGCGCCTTCTTCGTCCTCCTGTTCCTCCTGAGCCTGATGGTGCACGTCCGCAGCCGCGCCCGCATGGCCTTGGTCGGTGGCGTGTTCGTGCTGTGCTCCGGCTTGGTCTACTTCGGGTTCATGGCGGCGTGGCTGAACCTGTTCCTCCTGGTCGGCTGGCTGCCAATGGTCACGGCCGGCGCAGGTCTGGTCGCCCTCCTGATCGGCGCCCTCAACATCAAGGACTTCGTCTGGTTCGGCCGCGGGCTCAGCCTCTCGATCCCGGAGCGGGCGAAGCCCGGCCTTTACCAGCACACGCGCGCGCTGGTCGGCGCGTCGAGCCTGCCCGCGATGCTCGCCGGGACGGTCGTCCTCGCCCTCGCCGCGAACACTTACGAGCTGCTGTGCACGGCCGGCTTTCCGCTGGTGTTCACCCGCGTCCTGACCC
>DASUSF010000271.1:0-3746 GCA_036375275.1 Geminicoccaceae bacterium
TCGCGGCGATGAAGCCGGGCGCCGTGCTGGTCAACACCGCGCGCGGTGCTCTGATCGACGACGTCGCGGTGCTCGATGCCCTCGACAGCGGGCAGCTGTTCGCCGTCGGCCTCGACGTCTACGAGGGCGAGCCCCGGCTCCACGACGGCTACCGGATCCGGCGCAACTGCTTCCTGCTGCCGCACCTCGGCAGCGCGACGGTCGAGACCCGGAACGCCATGGGCTTCCGCTGCCTCGACAATCTCGACGCGATCTTCCAGGACGAGCCGGCGCCCGACGCGCTCACCTGAGCCGGGGGCTTCACGCCTCCTTGCCGGCGTCGCCAGGCGGCCGGGCCGGCTGCTGCTGTGTGATGCAGTGGATGCCGCCGCCGCCATGGACCAGATCGACGGCGTCGATCGGGACGATCTCCCGCTCCGGAAAGGCCGCCTCCACCGCCGCGTAGGCGTCGTCGTCGCGGGCGTCGTCGAACATCGGCAGGATCACCGCGCCGTTGGCGAGATAGAAGTTGATGTAGGAGGTGGTCAGCCGCCGGCCGTCCTCGCGGTGCCGCGCCTTGGGCTGGACCACCTCGATCACCTCGAGCGTCCGCCCCTGCGCGTCCTCCGCCGCCTTCAGGGTCGCGACGTTCGCCTGCAGGCCCTCGTGGTTCGGATCGTTGGCATCGCGGCTCGACAGCGCGAGCACCTTCCCGGGGGCGGCGAAGCAGGCGAGGTTGTCGACGTGGCCGCCGGTCTCATCCCCCTCGAAGCCGTGCTCGAGCCAGATCACCCGGTCGACCCCGAGGCAGTCGCCGAGCACCTGGTCGATGTCCTCCCGCGAGCGGCCGGGACTGCGCCCCGGGTCGAGCACCGACGGCGCCGCGACGATTGCGGTGCCCTCGCCGTCGACGTGCACCGCCCCGCCCTCGAACACCAGCGGCGCCTCGAAGCGCTCGATCTGAAGCCGCTCGGCGATCCGCGCCGCCAGCGCCGCATCCTGATCGAACTTCGGCGAGCGCCCGCCGTAGCCGTTGAAGCGCCAGTCGACCGCGGCGAGCGTCCCGGCCCGGTCGAGGACGAAGGTCGGGGCGGTATCCCGGGGCCAGGCGTCGTCGTAGTCCATGGGCACGACCGAGACGCCGCGGCCCGAGGCGAGCGAGGCGTCGGCGATCAGGTCCGGACGGGCCAGCATGCTGACCGGCTCGGTCCGGGCGATGGCCCGGGCGATCTCGGCGCAGGCCCGGCGCGCGCCGGCGAAGGCCGGGCCGAAGATCTCCTCGCGGCACGGCCACGCCATCCAGCACCGCTCGTGCGGCGCCCATTCGGGCGGCATGGCGAAGCCCCGCGCCCTCGGTGTCGTCACGTGCCGCTCTCCCGCTCGCCTCCATGATCTGATATGCGAGCCTCGCCGAGGCTGGCAACAGCAAGCTCCGCCGGCCCCTGGTCCGAACCGGAACCCGGCCCTATCCTCTTCCGCCGGGGCCACAGGGAGATTGCCGTCATGAGCGCGATCGAGCAGCGTCTCGAGGAGATGGGCCTTCGCCTGCCACCCGCCGCGGCGCCCGCGGCGAACTACGTGCCGTTCGTGGTCAGCGCCGGCCTGATCTTCATCTCGGGGCAGCTGCCGATCCAGGGCGGCGGGGTGGCGGTCCGCGGCCGCCTCGGCGACGGCGTCAGCCTGGAGGAGGGGCAGTCGGCGGCGCGGCTCTGCGCGCTCAACGTGCTCGCCCAGGCCAAGGCCGCGACCGACGGCGACCTCGAGCGGATCGCGCGCTGCGTCAAGCTCGGCGGCTTCGTCGCCTGCTCGCCGGAGTTCATCGACCATCCGAAGGTGATCAACGGCGCGTCCGACCTGATCGCCCGGGTCATGGGCGAGGCGGGCAGCCACGCCCGCTTCGCAGTCGGCTGCCCGAGCCTGCCGCTCGGCGCCGCGGTCGAGGTCGAGGCGATCTTTGCTCTCCGCTGAGCCGCTGCGCGCCACCCCGTCGGACGACCTCGAGGTCCGGCTGGTCCAGGGCATCGGCGCGATCGAGGCGGCGGCCTGGGATGCCTGTGTCGAGGGCGACGACCCGTTCGTCCGCCACGGCTTCCTCGCGGCGCTCGAGGAGAGCGGCTCGGCGACCCGCGAGACCGGCTGGATGCCGCTCCACATCACGGTGGTGCGCGGCGACGAGCTGCTGGCGTGCGCGCCGCTCTACCTCAAGAGCCACTCGTACGGCGAGTACGTGTTCGACTGGGGCTGGGCGCATGCCTACGAGCGGGCCGGCGGCAAGTACTACCCGAAGCTGCAGCTCTCGGTCCCGTTCACGCCCGTGCCGGGGCCGCGCCTTCTGGTCCGGCCGGACGCCGCGCCGGCGCGGGACGTCCTGATCCAGGGGCTGGTCAGCGCCGCGCACCAGCTCGAGGTCAGCTCGCTCCACGTGACCTTCTGCCGCGAGGACGAGTGGGCGGCGCTCGGGCGCGGCGGGCTGATGCAGCGGACCGGCGTGCAGTACCACTGGCACAACCGCGGCTATCGCGATTTCCAGGACTTCCTCGACGCCTGCCGGAGCGGCCGCCGCAAGACCATGCGCAAGGAGCGCGAGCGGGTCCGCGCGCAGGGCGTCGAGATGGAGGTGCTGAGCGGCGCCGAGATCACGCCCGCGATCTGGGACGTGTTCTATCCCTTCTACCTCAGGACGGTCGACAAGCGCTGGGGCAGCGCGTACCTGACCAGGCGCTTCTTTCAGCGGCTCGGCGAGCGGATGGCGGACCACGTCGTCCTGGTGATGGCGCGGCACCACGGCCGCTACGTCGGCGGGGCGCTGAACCTGCGCAGCGGCAACGCCCTCTACGGCCGGATCTGGGGCTGCCGCCAGAGCTTCGACTTCCTCCACTTCGAAGCCTGCTACTACAGCGCGATCGAGTACGCGATCCGGACCGGGCTCGCCCGGGTCGAGGCCGGGGCGCAGGGGCAGCACAAGCTGCACCGCGGCTACGAGCCGGTGCCGACCTACAGCGCGCACTGGATCCGCGATCCCGGCTTCGAGGACGCGGTGCGCCGCTTCGTCGATCAGGAGCGCCGCGAGATGGCGCTGGAACGCGAGCAGCTTAAGGAGCTCCTGCCCTTCCGGCAGGACTGATCACGCCAGGAGAGGTGGAGCGACCATGATCCTCGGGCTCGTGCTGCACAGCCTCGCCGCCGTCATCTGGGTCGGCGGCATGTTCTTCGCCTACATGGTGCTCCGCAAGGCGGCGGGCGACCTCGACCCCAAGGCCCGGATCCGCCTCTGGCGGGGCGCGCTCGAGGTGTTCTTCAACTGGGTCTTCGCGAGCATCCTGGTCCTCCTGGTCACCGGCTACTGGATGCTGTTCTTCTTCTTCGGCGGCTTCGGCGGCGCCGGCGTCCACATCCACATCATGCATCTCACCGGCCTGGTCATGGTCGCCCTCTTCCTCCACCTCTACTTCGCCCCCTGGAAGCGGATGCAGCGTGCGGTCGATCTCGAGGACTACCCGGCGGCGGCGAGCCAGCTCGGCCAGATCCGCTGGATCGTGATGACCAACCTGATCCTCGGCCTGTTCACGGTCGCGGTCGGCTCGTCCGGCCGCTGGTGGACGGGCTGAACCTCAGTCGGGCCGCCGCCTGACCGCGCCCAGGAAGTCCTCCAGAATCCGGGCGGCGGCCAGGGCATCCACGTCGGGCGCCTTTGGTCGGCGCCTCGCCGGCGCTTCCGCCAGGTCGTCCTCGGCCGCGAAGGTGGTGAGGCGCTCGTCCTGGAGGAC
>DASUSF010000272.1:0-11953 GCA_036375275.1 Geminicoccaceae bacterium
CTCGGGCCGGGCCTCTGGCGGAACTTGAAGCGCAGCTGGTCGGGCGGTATCGCCCGCCAGTCGACTGTGGACGGATCGAGCAGCCGCGCCTCGTGGCTCCAGTCGTCGAGCACCTCCATGTCGTGCTCGATCAGGTAGGTCGGGTCCTGGGCCACCGCCGGCAGGATCTCGTCGCGGGCGATGCTCGGCGGGACGTGCCAGTAGGGATTGATCTCGATGTAGGTCATCTGCCCGGTGAACACCGGCGTCCGGTGGTAGGGCGCGCCCACCACCACCCGGGTCTGGAAGATCGGCACCCCGCGCTCGACCATGCGCAGGTTGAAGTCGGCGAGGTTGACGAAGATGTGCCGCTCCCCGAGGTCGCCGTTCAACCAGCGCAGCCGCTCGAGGTTGAGCGTGATCTGGTCGATCCGCTGGGCGGGCGTGATGGCGAGCGCGGCCCGCGTGCGCGCGCCGACCCGACCGTCCGGGGCGAGGCCGTGCCGGTGCTGGAAGCGCGCCACCGCTTCGGCGAGCGCCGGATCGAACACCTCCGGGGCGTCCGCTGGCGGGGCGTCCGGCGGCGGCTCCCGCTCCAGGTCGCCGGTCAGCTCGAGCATCCGGCGGAGGGTGCGGATCTCCGGGCCCTCCAAGCCGACCTCGAGCGTGCCTCCGGGCGGCAGGCGCGGCCACGGCACGCCGGCAGGCCCCGTCCGCAGCCGGACCAGCGCTTCGCGCAGGCGCTCGTAGCCCGGGTGCGCCGTCGCCAGCGCGCCGACCGCGGTGGCGACCGGCGTGCCACCCGCGATCTTCTCGAGCAGCCCGAGCGGGTCGAACGGCGCCGGCGCCACCTCGATCTCCGCATCGACCACCCGGGGATCGACCCGCCCGACCGCGATGTCGGTGGCGTACCGGATCAGGGTCCGGCTGAGCGCGACCTCGACCGCCGCGAGGTCGGCGGCCGCCACCTCTCGGAGCGGCTCCAGATAGTCCTCTGGTCGAAGCCCGTGCCGCTCCGCCGACCTCAGCTCGATCGCGAGCGCGTGCGCGCGCCGGTTCGGGCCATCATGGTCGAGCCAGAGCGGACGATGGGCGCGCCCGGCGTAGAAGGTCTGGAGCGCCTCGAGCGCGACCGCATCGCGCGGCGCGTCCGCCGCCAGGTCCTGCAGCCGCTGCTCGAGAGGGGACGCGAAGCCGCCGGTGGCGCCCGGCCGCGACGGCTCGAGCAGCAGGGCGAGGAGAAGGATCAGGAGGGGCGGGACGGGCCCGCGGACGATGCCGGCTCGCCCCTCACGCACCAGGCGCCACCACCCGTCCCATGCGCCCGCTGAGCCCGTGGCCGAGCCCGAGGAGCGTCAGCCGGCAGCCCGCGAAATTGCCGCGACCGGCCTCCATCATCAGGCGCTTGCCGGCGCCCCCGAGGATGCGGGCGCCGCACGCCAGCGCCTTGCCCGCCCCGAGCCGGCGGCGGTACATGCGCACCAGGGCCAGCTGATTGCGGTACATGTAGTACAGCCGCCAGTTGGCCTTGACCGGGAACAGCGCCGGCGCGGCGAAGCCGCCGCCCGCGTGCTCGACGATGCTCTTCGGGACGACGAAGCTCCGGTAGCCGTGCTCGGCGAGACGGAGCGCGTAGTCGGTGTCCTCGCCGTAGTAGTAGAAGTCGGGGCGCGGAAAGCCGACCTCGGCCATCGCCTCGCGGGTGAACAGGGTGCCGATGAAGGCGTAGAGGTCGATCTCCTCAGGCCCGCCCTCGCCACGGCGGATGCCGATCTCGGGGCTGAGGTAGCGGTAGCGGAGGGCGCGCGCGACGGTGCTCGGCAGGCGGAACGGCAGCCAGGTCGTGCCGCCGTCGTCCCAGTGGGTCTGGTAGGCGGTGAGCCCCCCGACCTTGATCCCCTGACGCCGGAGGTCGGCCTCGGCCTCGAGCATCACCTGGAGCGCATCGGGCTCGGCGTAGACGTCGTCGTCCATCGCCCAGACGTAGTCGGCGCCGCGGTCGTAGGCGGCCTTCAGCACCGTGTGGAAGCTGGTGGCGCAGCCGCCGTTCTCGGGCTGGTGGATCGCGACGATGTCCGGCTGCTGGTCGAGCCACGCTCCGGTGCCGTCGCTGCTCACGTCGTCGACGACGATGATCTCGTCGGGCCGGCGGGTCTGGGCGCGGATGGTCGCGATGCCACGCTTGAGCGATTCGAGACGGTTGAAGGTGGTTACGGCGGCGGTGACTTTCATGGCGACAACATGCTGATGGCGGCCGCACATTGCAACCGCTGGTGGACAGGATTGATGATCGAACCGCGCCCGGGCGACGCTCCCTCGCCCATCAGACCGCGAACTCCTCGAGGTCGAGCGTGGCTTCGCGGCCGATCCGCCCGCGGTTCTCCTCGAGCCACGCCGAAGCGCGCCGGCGACCGACGTCGCGCAGATAGATCAGAAAGCGCCACGCCGTGTTGTTCTTGCTCCTGAGCCCGAGCGCGCCCATCACCTCGGGATCCGCGATCTTGTGCAAGCGGACCTCCTGGTAGCGCGGATTGGTGAGCTGGCCGTCCCGGACCAGCCGGTTGATGGTGTGGATGACGTCGAGCTCGCGCATCAGGGACGCGTTCATCGTGACCTCGTTGAGACGGTCCATGATGTCCCGGGACGAGATCGGCAGCTGCTCGCGGCGGGTCGGGTTGAGCTGGATCAGCAGGATGTCGCGCGCTCCGCAGACGCGGATCAGCGGCTTCAGGACGGGGTTGCCGATGAACCCGCCGTCCCAGTAGTAGCCGTCGTCGACCTGGACCGCCCGGTGCAGCTGCGGCAGGCAGGCCGAGGCGAGGAGCGCCTCGCAGGACAGATCGGCATTGCTGAAGATGCGCATCTTGTTGGTCTGCAGGTTGGTCGCGCAGACGTAGATGCGGAGCGCGCCGTCGCGGCGCAGCAGGTCGAAGTCGAAGCGCTCCTCGATCAGGGCGCGGAGCGGATTGTGGTCGAGCGGGTTGAGCTGGTAGGGCGAGACGAACTGCGCCATGACGTCGAGCCAGAGGGCCATGGGCGACCAGTCGAGGTTCCAGCTGCGCGCGACCGCCTGCAACGGGGAGGTGGTATAGGGGTTGGCCAGCGCCGCGCCGCTTTCGCTGATGCCGTGCCAGAACGCACGCAGCTCGGCCTTGGCCCCGGCCGCCCCGCCCCTCGCCAGCCCCTGGGCGAGGGCGCAGGCGTTCATCGCGCCCGCGCTCGTGCCGCTCACCCCGTTGATGGTGAGATCGGGCTCGTCGAGCAGGCGCTCCAGCACCCCCCAGGTGAAGGCGCCGTGCGCTCCGCCACCCTGGAGCGCAAGGGCGATCTCGGTCATCGCCGGCGATCCCGTCCGGCGGGAGGTCGTGCAGGCGGCGGGCGCACGTCAGGCAGCGGCGTCGCCGGCCCGGGCCAGATGGCCGGTCTTGACGAACGCCCGGCAGCCGCCGTCGCTGACCACGAGGACGGCCTCGCCGGCGGGCGCGCGCAGCCAGGTGCCGCTCGCGCAGGGGGCGCCGTCGATCACGGCCTCGCCCGCGAGCAGGAACATCTCGACGCCGCCCTCGGCCGGATCGAAGCGCCAGCGCGCGCCTGGAGCCAGGACCAGGATGCGGACGCGTTCGGTCGGACCGGTGAACAGGGGGATCTCGCTCACCCCCTGGGCGACCGGCGCGCTGCCGGCGGTTCGGGTGTCGATCCTCACCGCGGCCCGATCGTCCGCCTGCATCTGCCGGAGCTTGACCAGGATAGTGCATCCCGGCCGGCTCGCCGGACTGTGCCGGCTGCCGGGCGGGTTCCGGACGTAGAACCCGGCCGGGAAGTCGCCTTCCTCGTCGGAGAACACGCCGTCCAGGACCAGGAACTCCTCCCCGGCGCCGTGCTCGTGCTCGGGAAACGCGCTGCCGGGCGCGAACCGGACCAGGCTGGTCGCGCGCGCAACCTCCTCGCCGTCCCGCTCCAGCATGCGCCGTTCCACCCCGCCGGCCGGCGAACCGGTCCATGGCAGCGAGGCGGTGTCCACCTGCACCCGCAGGCTCCGATCGGCGTTGATCTTCACGTGGCGCTCTCCGCCGTCCCCGCAGGTCCAGGAGGTAACCATCCGGCGCCGGACCGGCAAGATCCCCGGCGAAGACGGCGCGCCCGATCGACCGGCGAAAGGGAACCTCCCCCCGTATCACGCGTCTCCACTTATCAGACAAACCGGGTTGCGCCAGGCGGCGCGCGGGAGGATCATGGACCCGAAGCGCCGGCCGACCGCGCGGATGGTCGTTGATGGGTCAGGATCGAAGCGAACGACGCCCGCTGCCCGAGCCATCGCAGGCGCTCGAGGCCCGGTTGCACCTGTGCCCGGGTGCGGCGGGTGCGGCGCGCGGCTTTCCGAAGGGAGTGCGGCGACCAGCCGGCTGGCAGGAGCAGGATCCGGCGCTGCCGCTCCGGCGGCGTCGGTAGAGGGGAAAGGACCTTGCAGCCCACCGACATCCGCGATCCCAACTACTTCCACAAGGTCGTCGATTGTCAGTGGGCGTGCCCCGCCCACACTCCGGTCCCCGAGTACATCCGGCTGATCGCGCAGCGTCGCCACTCCGACGCCTACATGATCAACTGGAAGTCGAACGTCCTGCCCGGCATCCTCGGCCGCACCTGCGACCGCCCGTGCGAGCCCGCCTGTCGGCGCGGCCGGGTGGAGGCCGAGCCGGTCGCGATCTGCCGCCTCAAGCGGGTGTGCGCCGATCACAAGGACGACGTCACCGCCCGGATGCCGACCGCGCCCGAGCGGAACGGCCGGCGGATTGCCTGCGTCGGCTGCGGACCGGCCTCGCTCACCGTCGCCCGCGACCTCGCCGCGATCGGCTACGAGATCACGATCTTCGACGGCGCGGCGCAGACCGCCGGGATGATCCGGAGCCAGATCCCGAAGTTCCGCCTGCCGCCCGAGGTGATCGAGGAGGAGGTCGGCTACATCACCGGCATCGGCAACGTCGCGGTCCGCCTGAACCACCCGATCGCGAGCCTGAAGGCGCTCCTCGCCGAGCCCTACGACGCCTTCTTCGTCGGCTCCGGCGCGCCGCGCGGGCGCGACCTCGCCATCCCCGGACGCGAGGCGGCGGCGGCCAACATCCACATCGGCATCGACTGGCTGGCGTCGGTCGCCTTCGGCCACGTCGACAAGATCGGCCGGCGGGTCCTCGTGCTCGGCGGCGGCAACACCGCGATGGACTGCTGCCGCTCCGCCCGCCGGCTCGGCGGCGAGGACGTCAAGGTCGTGGTGCGGTCCGGCTTCGAGGAAATGAAGGCGAGCCCCTGGGAGAAGGAGGACGCCATGGAGGAGGGGATCCCGATCCTCAACTTCATGGTCCCGAAGGAGTTCGTCCACGACGACGGCCGCCTGATCGGCATGGTGTTCGAGAAGGTCCGGCCGGAGCACGTCGACGGCCGGCGGAAGCTGGTCCCGACCGGCGAGCCCGACGTGTTCCTGGAAGCGGACGACGTCCTGGTCGCGATCGGGCAGGAGAACGCCTTTCCCTGGATCGAGCGCGACATCGGGGTCGTGTTCGGCGAGTGGGACATGCCGAAGGTCGACCGGGTCACCATGCAGTCGACCCACCCCAAGGTCTTCTTCGGCGGCGATGCGGCCTTCGGGCCGAAGAACATCATCTGGGCGGTCGCCCACGGCCACGCCGCGGCGATCTCGATCCACCAGTACCTGAACGGCGAGAGCCTGCACGACCGCCCGCCGCCCGAGATGAACCTCGTCTCGCAGAAGATGGGCCTCCACGAGTGGAGCTACGACAACGACATCTCCGGCGACCCTCGCTTCCGGGTGCCGTGGCGGGACAAGGCGCTGACGCTCAGGGACATCGCGGCCGAGGTCGAGCTCGGCTACGACGAGCGCCAGGCCTTCCTCGAGGCGGAGCGCTGCCTCAACTGCGACATCCAGACGGTGTTCTCCCGACCGCTGTGCATCGAGTGCGACGCCTGCGTCGACGTCTGCCCGATGGACTGCATCACGTTCACGGAGGACGGGCCGGAGATGGAGCTCAGGGGCCGCCTCATGGCCCCCGCCGAGAACCTCGAGCAGGACCTGTACGTCTCCGACCGGCTGCCGACCGGCCGGATCATGGTCAAGGACGAGGACGTCTGCCTGCACTGCGGGCTGTGCGCCGAGCGCTGCCCGACCGGCGCCTGGGACATGCAGAAATCCTGGATCGACATGACACTGGCGGGAGCGCCATGGCCGAGCCGCTAGAGCAGCATCCGGTGCGACCCCACTCCCCGGGGGGCGATCGTCGTCCGGACGAGGCCGCTCGCAGTCATCGTTCCAGAGCGACGTCCGTCCCATGAGCGCGGGCACGCCGACGCCGGGCGACAGGTCCACCTCAGCGGACGCCGCTCTGGCGGCGATCAACGACTTCGTCGTCAAGTTCGCGAACGTCAACGGTTCCGGCTCCGCGAGCGCCAACCGCCTGTTCGCCCGGGCGATCATCCGCATGGGCGTGCCGGTCGGCTCGCGCAACATCTTCCCGTCCAACATCCAGGGCCTGCCGACCTGGTACGAGGTCCGGATCTCGGAGGCTGGCTGGCGCGGACGCCGCGGCGGCGTCGACCTGATGGTCGCCATGAACCCGCAGACCTACGAGCGCGACATCGCCGAGATCGAGGCCGGCGGCTACCTCGTGTACGACTCGACCAAACCGCTTCCCGAAGAGCGGCTTCGCGCCGACGTCCGGGTGATCGGCGTGCCGCTGACCCAGATCTGCAACGACCTCTACCAGGACGCCCGCCAGCGCCAGCTGTTCAAGAACATCATGTACGTCGGCGCGCTCACCGCCCTGCTCGACATCGATCCGGACGAGGCCGAGCGGCTGATCGGCGAGCAGTTCAAGGGCAAGGACAACCTGATCCGGCCGAACGTGGACGCGCTCCGGACCGGCCGGAAGTGGGCGCTCGAGCATCTGTCCTGCCCGCTGCCGCTCCGGGTCGAGCGCTCGGACAAGGTCGGCGACCGGATCTTCATCGAGGGCAACAACGCCGCCGGGCTCGGCGCGGTCTACGCCGGCGCCACGGTCTGCGCCTGGTATCCGATCACGCCCTCGACCTCGATGGCGGAGGCGTTCGGCAAGCACGCCGAGCGCTACCGGCGCGCGCCCGAGACCAAGCGGCGCCGCTACGCGGTGATCCAGGCCGAGGACGAGCTCGCCTCGATCGGGATCGTGATCGGGGCGGCGTGGAACGGGGCCAGGGCGTTCACCGCGACCTCGGGGCCCGGCATCTCGCTGATGAGCGAGTTCATCGGCCTCGCCTACTTCGCCGAGGTTCCGGCGGTGATCTTCGACATCCAGCGCGGCGGGCCCTCGACCGGCATGCCCACCCGCACCCAGCAGGCCGACGTGCTGGCCTGCGCCTACGCCTCGCACGGCGACACCAAGCACGTGCTGCTGTTCCCGAAGGACCCGAAGGAGTGCTTCGAGTTCGCGGCCCAGGCGTTCGACCTCGCCGACCGCCTGCAGACCCCGGTGTTCGTCCTGTCCGACCTCGACATCGGCATGAACGAGTGGCTGTGCGACCCGCTCACCTGGGACGACGCCCGCCGGATGGACCGCGGCAAGGTGCTGACCTACGAGGACCTTGAGAGCGGCAAGCCTTTCGGGCGCTACGTCGACGTCGACGGCGACGGGATCACGTACCGCACCTATCCCGGGACCCACCCGACCCGCGGCGCCTTCTTCACCCGCGGCTCGAGCAAGGACGCCAACGCCCGCTACACCGAGTTCGGCGGGGCCTACGTCGAGAACATGCAGCGCCTGCTCAAGAAGTTCGAGACCGCGAAGAGCCTGGTGCCCAGGCCGGACATGCGCCGCGCGCGGAAGCCGACCCGGCTCGGCGTGATCTACTTCGGCTCGACCGCGCCGGCGCTGCGCGAGGCGCTCGGCCCGCTCGAGGCGGAGGGCGTGTACGTCGACACGCTCCGGGTCCGGGCCTTCCCGTTCCAGGACGAGGTCACAGCCTTCATCCGCGAGCACGACCGGCTGTTCGTGGTCGAGCAGAACCGGGACGGGCAGCTGCGGACGCTGCTCATCACCGAGCTCGGCATCGAGCCGGCGAAGCTGATCCCGATCCTGCACTTCGACGGCACGCCGATCACCGCCCGCTTCATCACCCGCGCCATCGCCGGGCAGCTCGCCGCCCTCAACGTCGTCCCGCTCAAGAAGCTCGTCTCATGACCTACATCGCGAAGCCCCGCTACAGGCACCCGAAGCTCAAGACCAACCGGCTCGGCTTCACCCACCGGGACTACGAGGGCTCGGTCTCCACGCTCTGCGCGGGCTGCGGCCACGATTCGATCAGCGCCGCGATCGTCCAGGCCTGCTTCCAGCTCGACCTGCCGCCGCACCGGATCGCGAAGCTCAGCGGGATCGGCTGCTCGTCCAAGACGCCGACCTACTTCCTCGGCACCGCGCACGGCTTCAACTCGGTCCATGGCCGGATGCCCTCGGTGCTGACCGGGGCCAACCTCGCCAACCGCGACCTGATCTACATGGGGGTCTCGGGCGACGGCGATTCCGCCTCGATCGGCTTCGGCCAGTTCGCGCACTCGATCCGCCGCGGCGTCAACATGGTCTACATCGTCGAGAACAACGGCGTGTACGGCCTCACCAAGGGCCAGTTCTCGGCGACCTCGGACAAGGGCTCCAAGAGCAAGCGCGGCATCGTCAACACCGACGAGCCGATCGACCTCGTCAACATGGCGCTCAACCTCGGCGCCAGCTTCGTCGCCCGGAGCTTCTCCGGCGACAAGACCCAGCTCGTGCCGCTGATCGAGGCCGCGATCCTGCACAAGGGCGCCGCCTTCATCGACGTCATCAGCCCCTGCGTCGCGTTCAACAACCACCCGGGCTCGACCAAGAGCTACGATTTCGTCCGCGCCCACAACGCCGCGGTCAACCGGGTCGAGTTCGTGCCCGAGGAGGCCGAGATCACAGCCGACTACGCGCCCGGCACCACCGAGGACGTGACCCTCCACGACGACACCATCGTCCGGCTCCGGAAGGTCGCGCACGACTACGATCCGCACGACCGGACCCTGGTCATGAACTACCTGCACGAGCAGCAGGCTGCGGGCGAGATCGTGACCGGGCTGCTCTACGTCGACCCGGAGTCGAGCGACCTCCACGACTACCTCGGCACCACCGCGACGCCCTTGAACCAGCTCGCGGAGGCCGAGCTCTGCCCCGGCGCCGCCGCGCTCGACAAGATCAACGCGAGCCTCCGCTGACCGAGCGGCGGGTATCGAGGCAAAAGTGTCCGGCGGTGTGAGCCTTGTCACAATCTTTGCGTTCGTGCTGCCCTAATCTGCTCGCCATGAAGGCGTGATGAACCTTCAGGCATCTTAGGCAGGGGGCCATAATGATGAAGCTGATTGCAATCGCCGTTCTTCTGGGCGGCTTGGTCCTGGTCGGTGTCGCCAACCAGGGCGCGATCTCGTGGCCGCTGCAGAGCGACGAGGCTGGGCGCGGGGAGTGCGTCGAGAACTGCGGCTGAACGCCTTCAGGGACGTCGAGCGAAGTCTCTGAAGGGCGGGCAGGCACGCCTACGCCTCGAGAAATCCGGGAGAAGAACCGTGCGCCACGTCGTCGCCGGCGCGCGAGCGCTGCCATTCATTCTCGCGCTACTGTCACCGGTGGTTGCGGCAGCATCCGACCCGTCGGCGAGGTCCGACATCGATCTGCCTCTCAAGGAGGCGCCCGCCACAGTCAGCGAGCATGTGACCGGCCGACTTGTCGAGGACGACGCCTACCTCCGCCACGGCGCGATCACGACGATGGCGACATGTCTCACGGTCGCCGACGACGTCGCCGCGACGCTGCTATGGAGCAAGGAGTTCCACGATCGGCCCGAAGCCGATCATGGGCTGGCAGCTTGGCTGGTGGACGCCGACCAGAGTTTCGCGGAAGAGCCCGGCTTCGGGACTCTGCTCGCCTGCGCTCAGATCGTCGCGGCCTGGCACACCTCGCTTCCCGACCGCCGCACCGGTTCCGAAACCGATGACGGGAGGATCGAGCACGGGGCCGTCGTAATCGATCTGGCGAACGCGGCCGGAGACCCCACCGCCATCAGACCCGAGCCGCTGGTGCGCCTGCTTACATCGCAGGGGTTGCTGCCCCCTCCGGCCTTCGGCGGGGTCGTGATCCGGAACGCGCGGATCGACGGCACCCTGCTCTTCTACAACCTGCACCTGAACCATCCTTTGACCTTCGTGCGCACGGAGTTCCGTGGCGGCGACTACCCCAAGGATTTCCTCGAGGAGGAGCCGATCAAGGGAACGGCGGTTTCGATCCAGCATTCCAGGTTCGCTGATCATATCGCCATCATGAGCAGTCGCCTGTGCGGTGACATGCTCGTCGGTGACTCGTGGTTCCAGGAGACCCTGCTCCTATCCAAGGTTGAGCAGGTGGAAGACGGGTGTGCCATCGCGACCAAGCTGATGATCCAGGGCAATCGCTTCGCCCAAGGGCTCAACATCAATCGCAGTCGACTGGAAGAGCTGCACGCTGCCAGCAACGAGATGGACCTCCTGCTGATGTCGCGGAACCAGTTTGCGCAGCGTTTCCTGCTCGAGAGCAACAACTTCGGCACGCTGACGCTATACGGCGATGGGTTCAGCCGATCGGCCGAGATCAAGTACAATCGTATCGCCAACGACCTCTTCCTGGACGGTACACCTGCTCCCTCGGGCAGCTTGATCGGGCGCACGGAGACCTTCGAAGTCACCAGTAACCAGATCGGCGGCGGGCTGATCTTCCAGGACTTTTCTTCATCTGGTGCGCCAGAGCAGCTGAATTTCCGCAGCAACCATGTCGGCAACGGGTCCCAGATCTGCCTGCCGCACGATTGGCGTGGCGAGCTGAAGCTCGACGGTAGCAGCTACGAAGGGACGCTCGCGGTCGGGCTCAGGTACCCCCAGGGGGTCGAGCCGCCTTACGGCGAAGTTGAGCGCGATCCGCCGTGTCACGGGCCCTTCTTCATCGACCGCGAGCGCGCAGCCAACCCGTTCGCCGGCAACACCTATTGCGAGCCCGTGGACGAGCGGACCGGTCGCAACGTGCTGATCGACCTGACCGCGACGGAGATCCGCACCCTCCAATGGCATTTGCCGTTCAACTGCACGTACCGGTGGTCCGGTTTCGGGCTCACCTATGACCTCTGGATGCCGCCGGGGCGGGCGAAGGCCGACTTCGCCAGCAAGGGCGAGAAGTGGCACGAGGCGGCGTTCAACGCCTGGCGGACCACCCTGAAGAGCTACCAGCCGGCCTCGCTCGACATGATGAGCCGCTACTTCGCCGACAAGGGCGAGCATGTCGCGAGCCGCGATCTCCAGGTCGAGGCGAAGCGCCTCAACTACGCTCCGGAGTGCGCGCCGAGCGACGACCTGTTGTCGTGCATGGGGCAGGTCATCGGTAAGCCGGCGGCACCGGGCGTGCAGTTCGCCGGCCGCGCCTACGCCGCCACCGACCTGGGTGGCGACGCCTGGGACGAGCCGCTGGTCGACCGCATCTGGCGCGCCTTCAAGCTCGTGCTGCTCTGGCCCGGAGGCTTTGGCGCCAAGCCGGAGCGGGCGATCCTGCTCCTGATGGGCGGGGCGATCGGTTTCGGCGCCTTGTACTGGGTCTACATCCGCTGCATGCGGCTGAGGTTCGCGGTTCTGGTCCACCGCTTCATCACGATGCGGCATGCCCTGCCGCCGGGCGATGCCGACCGGCCCGAGCTGTTCCGGATCGTGCGTGACTTCATTCAGCTGGTCCGCACCTCTGAACACAATGAAGTGGCGGAAAGCACCCGCGCGGAGCTCCTGCCGCGGGTCCAGGCCTTGGCGCAGCGGCGGGCCTCTCGCCAGAACGAGGAGTTCGAGCGGACCAGGCTCTGGCCTGCGGTGCGCGGGCTGATCCGGACCGTCCTCCTTCAGGTCCGCGCCCCA
>DASUSF010000273.1:0-17196 GCA_036375275.1 Geminicoccaceae bacterium
GGTCGTGGGCGAGCCGCCGTCGGCGCGGATGCCGAACCGGCAGTGGTGGATCCGGTTCCGCGCGCCCGCCATGGCCCGGCCCGCGCCGGAGCGGAACTCGATGCCGCGGCCGCTGAACCCGATCTCGCACCCGGTGATCGAGGCGAGATCGCCGTCGACCGCCACCCCAGTGTGGCACGCGGCGATCCCGAGGTCGAAGAGCTCGGCCGATGTCGCGCCCGGCGCGATCTCGACCCCGGCGAGGGAGATGCCGGCGAGGTCGACCACGCTCGCGCCGGTCGGCCAGCCGGTGGCTCCCGGTCCGATCAGCCGGAGCCGGCCGAGCGCCGGGCGGTCGCCGTCCAGCCGGATGCCGAAGCCGGTCGCGCTGGCCACCTTGAGCATGGAGCCGGGCCCGTCGCCAATCACGCGGACGCCGCTCAGGGTGATCCCGGACGCGAGCACGTAGGGCTGCAGGCCGGCGGGCACGTAGACCGGCACGTTGCGCGCCGCCGCCGCCGCGATCGCGGCCGCGAAGGCGCCCGCGTCGTCGCTGGCGCCGTCGCCGATCGCGCCGAAGTCGCGGACGTTCACCCGCGCCGCCAGATGCTCGCCGAGGGCGCGGGCGGTGCTGCCGCCGGCCGGCGTGACGCTGGCGCCGCTGGCATCGCCGGTGCCCGGTACCTCGCCGGTGCCGAAGAGTGCGGGCGCGCCGGCGCTGTCGAAGCCGAAGACCCGGTTCGCACGGGCCGCCGGGGCCGGGAGGCACACCTCGGCCTCGGCTTCGGCCGGGCTGAGCCGCAGCGCCCGGCGGTGCGCGTCCCGGTCCTCCTGGATCAACATCATGATCCGGTCGAGCTCGGCGTTGACGGTGGCCGCGCGGAACGGGCCGCCGTCGACGAACGTGGTCTCGCGGATGCTCTCGGTGCGGCGCACCAGCGTGACGACGGTCCCGGCGTCCGGCGGTTCGGCGTAAAGAACCTCGCCCCCCTCCGGATCGCCGACGCCGTCGACCGCGAAGCCGGTCGCCGGGAGGTCGTTCTCGTAGACCAGAAGATCGTCTGCCGCCTCGACCACGAAGGGGAAGGCGAAGGTCGTCCGGCTGCCGTCGGCGACGTACTGGATCCGAGGCTTCGGGTCGCGGGTGAAGGTGCTGGACATCGGGATCGGCCCTTTCACAGGCAAGGCGGAGGAGGTGCGGGCGCTTCCGCTCAGAGGTCGAGCAGCGAGCTCCGGCGGCCGGCCGACCGGCCGAGCGTGCGCAGGCCGCTCGAGCTGGCGCCCCCGACCAGGTCGAGCAGGTTCCGCCGGCGGGCGCTGCTGGCGGCGCTCCGGATGTCGCCGATCTGCGCCGTCGAACGGCTCTCGCGCGCGGCGAGACCGGCCTCGGCCTCTTCGACCAGTCCCCGGAGCACGGCGTCCGACGAGCCGCCGCGACCCGCGACGCCGGCGGCGCCGGCCCGGGCCCGCTGGCTCGCGAGCTGCCGCCGGAGGCGTGCTTCCTCCTCCCGCCGGACTTCCGCGTCGCGCGCCTGGATCTCGGCGATCTGCTGGTCGCGGCCGGCGTTGATCGCGCTCGACTGGCGGCGCGCCGAGCGTTCGGCCAGCGCGAAATTGAGGCCGACGGTGGCCAGGCTGCTGAGAGCACCCATCAGTTGTTCACCTTCACTTCGGTGGTCACGGAGAGCACGTTGCAGGGCAGCGGGGCGTCCTGCTCGATGCGCCAGGGAGGCTGGTCGGCGCCCCGGCGCCAGCCGAGCGCCCGGAGCGACACGTCGCCGGTGAACGGCGGCGGGACCCGGTCGCTCGGGCCTTCGCCGATCCGGTGCAGCGGGACCTCGTGCAGGCCGCCGCCGGCATCGATCCGGAGGCTCTGCGTCTCGAACAGGCGGAGCGTCACCCGGATCGGGCGGTAGGCGGCGTCGAGCGGGGTGGTCCGGCCGACCGCGGGCGCTGCCGGCATCGGCTCGATCTCGTGGCGGAACGGCAGACCCACCGCCACCTCGCGCGCCGGTGCCCCGAGCGTGATCGCGCCGCCCGTGACGGTCGTCCGCTCCACCACCTGATCGTCGGCGACGACGGCGACGGTCTCACCCTCGAGATGATCCAGGCCGGACCAGGCGACCACCGGCGCGGCCGCCTGGAGGCGGCGCCCCGCGTCGACCTGGAGCTGGTCGTCGAAGCGCTCGATGAAGAAGCCGCCGGCGCGCTCGACCAGCAGCAGCACGTCGCCGTCCACCACCGCGACCGAACGCACCGCGCCGGCGGTCTCGAGCAGGCTCCAGGCGGCGATGTCGGCGTTGCGGTAGATCGCGATCGCGGCCAGGGTGCCGTCGGCCATGGCGATCAGGAACAGCCGGCGGCCCTGGTCGAACACCTGGTCCACGGGACCGTCGACCAGATGCCGGGCGAGCAGCGCGAGGTCGGCGGCCTGATAGGCGAGCTCGGTGTCGGTGAACAGGAACTCGCGCAGCTCGCGTCCGCTCCGCCCGACGAACAGGGTTGCGCCGTCGACGTCGCGCGGCGGCACGTGACGATCCTCCGGTGAGCCCACCCGGCTCTGCTGCTCCACCTGGACGCTGGTCGGCGTGAGCGGCGAGCCGGTCACGATCCACTCGCCGGCGGTGGTGAAGACCTGAAGGTGGCGTCCCGCGACCAGTGCCCGGATCGCCTGGCGCTCGCTGCCGCCGAGGCGGAACTCGACCGCCTCGTCGTCGAGGCCTTTACCCAGGTCGAAGTCCAGCGGACGACCGGTGCGCGACATCCAGAGGCCATTCGGCAGATCGCGCGAGCCGCCGAACACCGTCCGCGCCTGATGGAAGGTCACGGCGGCCGGCCAGCCGCGCGCCTCGCTGAAGGCGAGCTCGTCCCAGTCCGCCGTCGCGTCCATCGTCAGCGGATCCTGGTTGTCCCGGACCAGCCCCACCGCCTGGGTCGACGACTGGATGTTCGTGAGGTCGATCTGGACCCCCTTGATCCGGATCACGCCGCCGAGATGGTCGGCCGCGAACACCGGCGCGGACGCGACCACGGTCACGGTGCCGCTCGGGGCATCGGCCTGCAGCGCGAGGTCGGGCGCGGTGAAGTTCGCGAACGGCGCGCAGGTCAGGCCGCTCTCCTTCTCCGCGAAGACCAGCTCCCGGATCGACCAGGTTCCGCCGCCGGCGCGCTCGACGACCTGTGGCGGCACGTCGGGGTGCGTGATGATCAGCTGATCCTGGAGCTGGGCCCAGACGATCCGCGCGAGCTGTGCCTCGGTGAACGGCGTGACCAGCGTCGCCTCGAGGGCGCCATCTCCGAACACCTGGACCTGGAAGTGGTTGAACGCGAGGAGGAACGTTCCTGCCGCGCCGAGGTCGAGCCCGACCAGTCGCCCGGGGCCGGCGGCCTCGGCGACATGCGCGAGGCCGGGGCGGCGGCGGATGCCACCAGTGGTCTCGACGACCACGTTCCGGAGCCGCCGGGCGCCGTTCTCGTAGGCCCGCAGATCGGTCCGCCCGAGCATCCGCGGATCGATCTCGCCGGCGGTGAACGAGGTCTGGCTGACGAAGGCGCGGGTCATCAGAAGCGCGCCCTGATCAGGGTGAAGTCCTCGACCCGGGCCGGCGTGTCCTGCTGGCTGTCGACCAGCCTCGCGAGCTTGAGCTCGCTGTCGGCGAGCTGATGGAAGCGCTCGGCACGCGCGCTGTTCTCGGTGAGCGGGATGCAGAACTCGGCCGCGAGCCGGGTCACGAGAGCGGGGGCGAAGTAGGCGGGGAAGTCGCCTTCGCTCGGCCGGAACAGGTAGGTCAGGGTGACGTCCTCGGCGTTGGTGTGCAGCTGGCGGTTCACGATCTGGTAGATCAGCCCGCGGCCCCGGCCGTCCGGCCCGGCGCCGATCGCCTTCAGGAAGTCGGAGGGCAGCGCGTAGGCGTGGGCGAAATCGGCGAGGGGTTCGCCCGCCAGCCGCGCGAGCCGGGCGGTCGCGGTCGCGAACGTCCAGGGATGCACGCACAGCAGGGCGTCCCGGATCAGGGGGTAGAGGCTGCGGGCGATTCTGGCCTCGGCGGTGCCATCCTCGAAGGAGCCGATCCCGCTCGCGCCGATCTTGATCAGCGCGCTCGAGCACAGCTCGATGCTGCTAAGGGCCATCACCAGTCGTTCCTGCGGTTGGGGGTTGGGGCGGCCGGACGGAGGCGCTCAGGCTGGCCAGCCGACCCGCACGCGGAGCGCCTGCCAGAGCTTCTGGCGCTCGACCTTGAGGAAGGCGATGACGCAGCCGGCGCGCTGGAAGCCGACGAGATAGGGGTGCTTCGGGACGGCGTAGACGGTCACCCGCTCGGGGGGGATCGGCAGATGCGGGCGGCGACCGGAGCTCCAGAGCTCCAGGAACGGCTCGAGCATGGCGCCTTCGAAGGCGAACCGGCGGATCGCGCTCGGCACGCGCTGCTCGACGACGTCGACCCGGACACCGGGGCAGACGCGCAGCGTCGGCGCTTCGGCGAGCGCGCTCGGGGCCTGGATCGTGATCGCGGCGAGGAGGGTGGCGGCGGCCGGCATGCGCGGCATGACCCGTCTCCGGTGGCAGGGGTTCAAACGCTCGCCCGCGCCCCGGACCCGTCGGGCGGCGGACCGCCCGACGGGAAGGGGCTGGGGTGCTCAGTCGCTGTTGATCAGGCCGAAGCTCAAGATGTTCGAGGCATCGACCACGCCGCCGACGTTGCTCTTGACGATCAGCACGCCGCTCTCGGTCGTGCCGCCGGTGGAGGCGTTGGCGAAGACGAAGTCGCCGGGGCGCATCATGGTCGAGGCGCCGTTGAAGTAGCCGGCGCTGTCGATGTCCGCCGCCGCGTCGGTGGTCTTGTAGTGCCAGAGCGTGAAGCCGTTGGCGTAGCTCAGCGCGGAGAGGTTCTTCGGATTGTAGGCCATGCTCAGACCTCCTTGCTGGGCAGCTCGATGACGCCGTCGCCGTCGATCAGGCAGGCGCCCTGGCTCATCGAGTTGGACACGAAGTGCGCGGCGCGGTCGCCGTGCCAGGTGATGTCGGTCGTGACCTCCTGGCCGATGGCGTGCCCGATCGCGCTCCGGTGGAACCAGAAGCAGCGGCGGACGTCGCCGGTGATCGGCAGCCCCGAGTGCGGCATCCAGAGGGTCCCGAGCCAGTTCTTGGCCTGGGTGCCGCGCCACGGCAGATCGTCCTGACCGACGAAGTCGGAGCTCGCGAACTCCGGGATGGCGAGCAGGTCGGACCACTGCTTCCAGCCGACCACCGCGAAGCGCTGGCCGTCGTCCGGCACGTCCATCTGGCCGAGCATCTCGAAGGCCTTGAGGATCTTGGCCTTGGTCAGCCCGTCGGTGCCGGCGCCCGCCACCTTGGTGGTCGCGTCGAGCGCCGTGATGATCAGCTCGTCGGTCTTCCGGCCGAGCGCGAAGGCGCCGGCGTTCGCCAGCACCTGGCGCTCGTCGATGTTGACCTTGAGCTCGTCGAGCTGGTCGACCCAGTCGCCGGCGTAGAAGTCCAGCAGCTGGCACTCGAGCGGGCTGTGGTCGACGTTCATGACCGGCACCTTGCCGTGCCGGGCCTTGGTCGACGCGGCGCCCTTGCCGACCTTCTGGAACACGGTCGTGCCGCCGCGCACGCCGTTCTTGGTGCGGACCGTGCCGCGGAGCTTGGAGCCCATCCGCTGGTAGGCCTGATGGACCTCTTCCTCGAACTGCTTGATGAACGCTTGATCGATCGTGGTGGACACGTTCGTCCCTCCGCTGTGATGGACCGAGAGACGACACACGGTTGGTCCCGGTCAGGAGCGGGAGGCGCTTCGCGCCGGTGAGGCGCGGCGCCCCGTTCCCGCCCGGGGCCGCGGTCTCGGCGGATGCGCTCCGCCGCGGCGGGTCGGTGGTCCGGGCCCGCGATCGCGGGTTGGTCCGGCTGCCGACCGGTTCTCCGAGGACGGGCGGACCCGTGCGGCTCAGGCCGCCTCGAGCCAGCCGGTGCCGTCGGTGAAGAGAGTGCCGTCGGCGAACGGCTCGCCGGTGATCCCGCCGCCGCTCACGCCGTCGATGAAGCAGTCGACCGAGCCGGCGCGGACGACGATCTCGCCCTGGGGCGCGGTCGCGCCGCTCAGGATCACCGTGTTGCCGGTGCCGTGGCCGTTGATGTTCTCGAGCGTGGCGCCGCCCTGCCGGGCGAGGTGGATCCCGGCGTAGGTCCCGGGATTGCCCTGCGACGGGTCGCGGACCAGGTTCCGGTCGATCCGGAAATCCCGCTGGGCCGTCATGTGGATCCCGTCGCGGCGCGTGGTGTCGACCTCGCAGCGCTCGACCCGACCGCGCAGCCGGTGCTGCTCGGGGATCAGACCGTCCTTGCCCTGGCCGCTCAGCGCGATGCCGTGGAAGGCGCAGTTCCGCGCCAGCATCAGGACCACGGTGAGGTCGTCGCTGTCGTAGGCGATCAGTCCGGAGCCGTTGCCGGTCGAGGTCGGCACGCCGATGTCGGTCGCCCGCAGGTCCGCGCACAGCCAGCGGTGCGAGAGGTGCTCGAAGTGGAAGGCGTCGCCCTCGCATCCCTCGGCCCGGCAGCCGATGATCCGGCCGTCGGTGACACGCGCGAAGCCGAAGCCCATGCCCTGATCGGTCGCTTCGCCGATGTAGCCGCTCGCCGTGCAGTCGACGACGACCACTTCGCTCGCCCCGAAGGTCGGGCAGTTGAGCTGGAGGCCGTCGCCGGCGGTGCCCAGGCCGGGATGGACGAAGCGGTTGCTCCTGAAGGTCAGGCGGGCGAGGCCGGCGGCGTCGAAGGAGACGATCCCGTAGCCCTTGCCCTCGTGGTCGCAGCCCTGGACCAGGAGGTCGATGGTGCCGCTGTCGATCCGGACGAAGGCCTGCTGGGTGCCGCGCGAGACCAGGTTCCTGACCTCGAGCCCGACCGCGCCGGCGGCGACCACGCTCGCCCCGCTGACGATCACGTCGGCCTGGTCCAGCAGGAGGCCGTCGCCGTCGATCACCACGCCCGGGGCAGCGACGCCGAGCATCACCGAGCCGGCGAATCCGCTCTTCGCCTTGACCGCTGCGTCGCCGCGCAGCACCAGCCCCGGGCTCGTGATGGCGAGCGGCGCAGTGACCCTGAACTGCCCGCCGGAGAGCACGACCTGATCGCCCGGCTGCCAGAGATCGATCGCGGCCTGGATCGCGGCGGTGTTGTCGGTGAGGCCGTCCGGCGTCCCGTTCGCGAACTGTTGTGGCGTGCGGTCGACCATCAGATTCCCCACCTTCGCTGCGCCCAGTCGATCAGCTTCGTCTGCTCGTCCGCGCTGAGCGCCCGTCCGACGCCGACGGTCGCGAAGACGTCGATCGCGGCGTTGCCGAAGGGCGCGCCGTCGAAACGCCCGCCGAGAACGATCTCGGCCGGCACGCCGAACCCGCCGTCGAACGTGTCGCTGACCTGACCCGTGCCGTCCCGGAGCGATGCGTTGCCCGCGTCGGTGGTCCAGATCGCGATCTGCGCGGCGCCGGCGTCGGGCCGCTGGAGTTCGATCGGGTCGGCCTCGTTCTGCTGGCCCGCGAGCTGCACCTCGCCGCCGGCGGCGGTGGTGAGCTGGAAGCTCCAGAAGTCGGTGACGTCCGGACCGCTTGCCGGCGCGGCCGAGAGGATGCCCGCGAAGTCGTCGCGCGAGCGGACCGTGAAGACCACCGCCGCGCTGAACGGGTCGAGGGCCGGAAGCGTCCCGCTCATCGCCAGGAGGTCGTCGACGCCATCGAAGCGCACGACGTGACGTCCGCTGAGGTCGACCGTCTGCACCGGCCTCGCGTCCGCCTCCTGGGCGAGGTGGCGGCCGCTCCCGCTCAGGTCGTCCCAGCGGTCGATCGCGCCGCCGGTGGCCAGGATCGGGCTGTCGTCGACGTCGTGCAGCCAGGCGAGCGCGGCGCCGAGGAACCGCGGCGACCAGAGCAGGCCGCGCTTCACCTGCAGATACGCCTCGAGCTGATCGAGCTCGGCCGGCAACAGCACCCGGCCGTAGAGGCCGACCTCGTACAGGTCGATCGCGCCGAAGGCGAAGGGCAGCCCGTCGTTCAGCCGCGCCCCGAGGGTCACCGCAGCCGGGGTCCCGAAGACCGTCGTGCTGCTGGCGTCGGTGGTCGTGCCGGCGGCGTCCCGCAGGCTCGCCCCGGCCGCATCGATGGTGAGCAGCGCGTACTGGACCCCGCCGCTGTCGATGCTCTTGACCAGCAGCGGATCGGGCTCGAGCGAGCGGCCGAAGAGCTGGAGCTGCTCGCTCGCCGTGGTGGCGCTCTGGAGCGTGAAGTACTGCTGGTGGTCGGCGCCGCTCGCGGCTCCGGCTGCGAGGATGCCGGCGAAGTCGGCGCGCTCGCGCATCCGGAAGACCACGAAGGCGGTGAGGCCGCCGCCCAGATCCGGTGGTGCCGCGACCTGAAGCACGTCGTCGACGCCGTCGAAGCGGAGCGCGGACCGGCCGCTCTCGTCGCTGACCGGCAGCGGGCGGGCGGCAGCAGTGTCCTGCTCGGCATCGTTGCCGTTGCCGGACAGGTCGCCCCAGCGGCTGACGGCGCCGCCCGGCGCGGTCCGCTGGCTCTGCTCGGCGTCGTACCAGAACGCAAGCCCGGCGATCGCCGCGGGCGAGAAGGGGGGCGGCCCGGGGTCCTTCTTCCGCCCTTTGCCGCTCAGGCCCATCTGCAGCCGTCCTCGAAGCTCGAGGCTGGTCATGGCTACTGGCGCTCGACGATCTGTGCCGCGATCGGGCCCGAGCCGGGCGCGGCGATGATCGAGACGAACCCGAAGGGGTCGCCGTCGAACACCGGGAGCTCGTGCCACACCCCGGCCGGCAGGTAGGGGTCGTTGGTGGTGGCGACCACGCTCGCGTTGCCCTGCTTGAAGTGCGCGCCGCCACCGATCGCGATGATGCTGACCACGCCGCAGCTGCTCGAGATCTGGACGGCGTTGCGCGCCGCGGTGGTCTCGTCCGGGCTGAGGTTGTGGACCGTGCCCCACGGCATGATCGGCATCGCCGCGCCGTCGTCATCGCGGACCAGAAGGGTGGCGGTGGTGCCTTTGCGGCGGATGCGCGCCATGTCGCTCTCCTCGCGGCCGAGCGGTCGGCCGGACTGGTGTGGATCCGTGGGGCGGGCGAGGCCCGTGCGTCACTTCGAATAGAGGCGGGCGAAGCCGTCGGTGACCCGGGCGATCAGCGCAGGATCGCGGTCCCGCCAGTAGCGCGGGTCGCGCATCAGCTGCCGGAGCTCGGTTTCGCTGCTCTCGCCGGGGCCGCCGTCGGCGCCCTGGACGACGCTGGGCTCGCTCGCCCGCATCATGTGATGCATCGCGAGCACGCCCTCGTAGTTCGAGGCCAGCACCTCCATCGTGTCGGCCGGCAGGTTGGCCCTGCCCCAGGTCTCGATCTGCCTCGCCACCGCGCGCCAGGCCTCGCCACCGCCGAAATGGCCGGCGAGGCGCTCGACGTCGCGGGTCGCCGCGACCTCCGCCACCGCCTGATCGACCAGCGGCACGACGTACTCGGCGGCGAGGTCGTAGACCATCTGCGCCTGACTCTGACTGAAGCCGGCCGCGTGCAGGCGCGCGTTGATGTCGGGGTCCGGCTGGATCAGCTCGCTCTGCGCCTCGATCTGGTAGCCCTCCGCGCTCTCGGGAACGCCGAGGGCGCGCCGGAGCCGCTCGTGGCCGGCGTCGTCCGCCTCGTCCGAAGGCAGCGGGACCATGCGCCCGAGCTTGCGCTCGAGCTCGCGGTAGGACTTGAGCAGCGCTTCCGTCCGCACCAGGCCGGCCTCGGCGTCCCAGAACTTCTCGGGCACGCCCTCCGGGCGGGTCGGCGGCAGCGCCGCCGCCTCGGCTTCCGCCGCGGGATCGGCCGCGGGCGCGGGGCCGGCCGCCGGCGCGGGCTGCGCCCCGGACACGGCGCCGGGGTCGGCGGCAGCGATGACGTCCGGCATGGCCTCGTCGTTCTGCAGGGCGTGGTCTTCGGTCATGATCGGTCCAGGTCCAGTCTTCCGGAGATCCAGGTCGTCAGCGGCTCAAGTCCGGCCGCGCTCGATCAGCGCGACCAGGTACGCGACCACGCTGCGCTGGCCCTCGAGGTGGCGGAGTTCGGCGTCGCTCACGCTCGGCGGCAGGCGCCGGTCGAGGATCAGCCGGCGCAGATGGTCGAGCGCGCGCTCCCCGTCCCGCCCGGCGAAGCAGCGGGCGAAGGCAAGCGACACGTCCGGCTCGCCTTGGTCATCGGGCGCAGGGTCGGTGGCCTCGAACCAGGCCCAGCCGTCCGCCACCGGCTCAGTCGGCATCGCCGGCCTCCTCGAGCACCGCTTCCGCCGCCCGGTCGAGCAGCTCGAGCTGGTCCATGAGCGAGGCCGGCAGCTTGGCGTCGCGGATCAGGCGGCTCGGGACGCCGAGGGTGTGGCCGAGCCACTGCGTCGTTGCCGGGACGTCCACCGCCTGCATCGCGTCGGGGCCGAGCTTGCCGGCGGTCTCGAGCCAGAGAAGGGTGTTCTGCACGTCGCGCTGCGCCTGGATCCGGGCCAGCGGCGAGCGGAAGGCGATCTGGACCGTCCGGCCGTCGAGCGGCAGATCCGGGATCTCGCCGCGCCGCCTGAGGATGGCGAAGGTCCGGGCGAGGAGCGGGCTCAGGAGCTCGGCCTGCAGGCGACCGTAGGTCGCCGAGAGCAGCCGGGCGGTCTCCTGCGTGCGCTCGAGGATCTCGGTTGCGGTCATGCGGGGGCCGGCCACCGGCCCGAGCCGGTCCGCGAGCAGGGTGCGGCGGATGCGGGCGCGCAGCTCGTCGAGCATCAGCGTCGAGACGTCGAAGCGGCCGGGCGCCTGCAGCGGGGTCAGGCCCGAGGAGCCGACCGCCTTCGGGATGATGCTCCCCGGCACGAGCTTGATGGTCGCCGGGTTGAGCACGCCGTCGTCGTCCGCCTGCCAGATGCCGGTGACCGCGATCGAGGCGTTCTTGAGCACCAGCTCGACCACCTTGTTCACGGTCTTGATGTCGGGCAGCGCGCTCATCACCGGCGAGCGGCCGTACACCTCGGCGGCCGCCTTGAGCCAGCGGAAGCTGATGAAGGGCGAGGTGTCGAAGGCGCCCTCGGCGAGCGGCAGCGGGTTCGCGCCCTGCTCGTGGAGGAAGGCCTTGTAGGCGAAGCCGCCGTGCTGAGGCAGCAGCGCTTCGACCACCTCGTGCGCCGCGTCGTCGGAGCTCGAGCCCCCAGAAGGCGCCGGCAGCTCGCAGAGCGGATAGCGGACGCGGAGCGCGCTCCGGCTGAGCGTCGTGCGGCGGAAGTGGCCCTCGATGCGGTGGTCGCCACCGCACTCGAAGAACATCTCGGCGAGCGGCACGGCGGTGAAGCGCAGCGCGCTCATCGCTCCGGTCGGCGCCTCCTCGAGCAGCAGGGTCGCATTGCCGACCGTGACCAGGTCGAGGAAGGCCTGATGGACCTCGACCGCGAAGTTGGAGCGCTCGAGATGACCCTGCATGACCTGGCCCGCCTGCTCGAGCAGCTCGGCGAAGGGGCCCCGCTCGATCTGATCGACCGCCGCGCCGGGCACCAGATCGAACCACTGCGAGAAAGGCGGCGTCAGCTCGGCCAGCAGGCTTGCCGCGAGCTGGTCGACGGCATCCAGGGCAGTGCCGTCGAACACCCGCTCGGTGCCGCTCCGGCCGGGCCCGAACTCGGCACCGAAGCCGGCGCCGCGCTGGGGTAGGGCGTAGGCATAGCAGTCGCGCCAGAGGCTCTCCCAGGGCCGACGCCGCTTCTGCGCCTGCTGGAAGCGGGCCCGGACGGCGTCAAGCGTGAGCTCAGCCATGCACACCTCTCTTGAACGGCTGGGGACCAGGCCGGGGCCGCCGAAGCATGCAGACGGACCCGGCGGCGCGATCGATGGGCGGACGTTAATCCCGTGTTAACCATAAGTCAAGCATTTATTCCTATCACCGGGCACGAGCAGGGCGCGGCGCCGATGGCGAGGAGATGCCGATGGAGCTGGAAGGGCGTCACCACCCACGGCGCGCCGAGGCCGATCAGCCGCTTGACGACGGCGACGCAGGTCAGCGGACCAGGCACGCTGGCGCGCGGGCGCGCAGCCCGCGGCAGGCTCGTGCCGAGCCAGACGCGGTGGCCCGCCGCCCTGTAGATGTCGGCAAGCTCGACGTCGCGCTCGACCTCGACGGCGGAGATCTCGATCCTGTCCTTCAGCGGATCGCAGATCAGCCAGAGACCGGGCTGCTGTCGAAGCGCGACGAAGCAGTGGCGGTAGCCCGGCTTCAGCGGCCGGAGCCAGAACCCGGCCCCCTGGTCGACGAAGACCACGGCGACCGGGCGGCAGACCTGGCTGAGCGGAACCAGGGCGGGTAGTGGCTGGGACATGGCGCAGCGACCTTCAGGAGTGCGGCCGCGGTGACGGCCGGGAATAAACCCGTAGAGGACGATGTTCCTACTACATACGCGCGAGTCGGGCGGCTGCCAAGGCCCGCCGGAGCATCTTCCTAATGACAACCGGACGAGGTGGGATATGATCCTGTTCCTAACAAAGCCCCTGTCGGCGTTTCGCTAGGCGAGCAGTCCCATGTTCACGCACGCGCAGATGTGGAGCGGCATCGACCGCCTGGCTCGACACCATGGCCTCACGGCGTCGGGCCTGGCCCGCAAGGCCGGTCTCGACCCGACCACCTTCAACCCGAGCAAGCGGATCACCAAGGAGAACAAGTCGCGGTGGCCGAGCACCGAGAGCCTGGCCAAGATCCTCGACGCCACCGGAACGCCCTTCCCGGAGTTCGTGGCGATGATGAGCCAGGGCGATGTCAACGCGCCGGCCGCGCAGGCGCTGCGCATGCCGTGCATCGCCCTCGACCAGGCCCGCCGGGAAGGGTTGTTCGATGCCGCCGGCTTTCCGATCGGCGAGCAATGGGACGCGGTCGATTTTCCCAATCTCGACGACCGCCATGCCTATGCCCTGGAGGTCCGGGGCGACGACCTGCTGCCGGTCTTCCGGGACGGCGATCTCCTGATCGTCTCGCCCTCGGCCGACGTCCGCCGCCACGACCGGATCCTGCTCCGTCTGGACAGCGGCGCTCTGGTCGTCGGCACCCTCAGGCGGCGCACGGCGCAGCGGGTGGAACTCCAGCCATTTGCGGAGGGGGAGCAGGTCCGGCCGTTCGCCGTCCGTGAGCTGGCGTGGCTGTCGCGCATCGTCTGGGCGAGCCAGTAGCACGGCCGCCACCGTCGGCTTGACGCCGCGGGCCAGATGCGTGTCTGGTCCCGGGGCGCTGCCGGTCATCGATGCAGGAGGCTGCCATGCCCGCGATCCCCACGTCCATCCGGTTCGTGATCGTCGGTGCCGGGGTCCACGGCCTGTCGACCGCCTGGCATCTCGCGATGGAGCTCGAGGCGCGCGGCACCGGGTCGGGTCGGGACGTGCTCCTGCTGGACAAGGCCGCCCCCGGCGCGGGGGCGACCGGGATCGCCTGCGGCTGCGTGCGCAACCTCTACATGACCGAGGCGCTGCACCCGATCCTCCGCCACTCGGTCGATGTCTGGACGAGCGATCCCATCAACCTCGGGTTCCAGCAGGTCGGCTACGTCTCGGTCGGCGCCGCCAACCAGGAGAGCGAGTACGAGGCGATCACCCGGAGCCAGAACGCGGCCGGATACCCGTCGGACCTCCGGGTCGGCGAGGAGGCGCGGCGCTTCCTGACCGGGATCTGGCCGGACTTCGACACCGAGGGCGTCGCCTGCGTCCTGCACGAGAAGCCGTCCGGCTATGCCGGCACGCGACAGGCGGTGTGGGGCCTCGCCCGCAAGTGCGAGCAGCACGGCGTCCTGATCCGGAGCGGGATCGAGGTCACGGGCTATGACCTCGTGCAGGGGCGGGTCCGGGCGGTGCGCACCACCGCGGGCGACGTCGCCTGCGACGCCGTCGTCCTCGGCCTCGGCGCATGGACGCCGCGCCACTGGGCGCTGCTCGACCTGCCCGACCGCCTGACCCTCCGCTACGCCGACGGACGCGAGGCGGCGGACCAGCCGATGTGGACGTACTGGCGGCTGCGTGAAGGCGAGGTCTTCCAGGACCCGCCCTATCGCGACGCCACCGACCGCGACCCGCCGGTCCTCCACGTCGAGCTGATGGACCGACCGGTCCGCGACCCGGCGAGCGGCGCCGAGCTGCAGGACCACATCTATGTCTACTGGAAGAACGGCGCCGAGCGCATGCCGGCGCCGGGGGTGCAGGGCGGCATCACGCCGGTCCGGCTCGGCACGGAGGCTGAGGTCGATCCCTATGGCCACGCCAACGACCGCTATCAGGCGGAGCCCGCCTTCGCCGACATCTTCTGCGCCTCGCTCGGCCAGCTGATGCACCGCTTCGAGGGCTGCCGGCCGCGCTATCATGACCGGCGGAACGGCGGCATCTGTGCCTTCACGCCGGACAACGTGCCGATCTTCGACTGGGTGCGGGAGAACGTCTACCTGATCGCCGACAGCGGGCACGGCTTCAAGATGACCGGCGTCGGCAAGCTGGTCGCCCGGCATCTGGCGAGCGGCGAGCGGATCACGGACCTGGCTCCGTTCGGCTACCGGCGCTTCGCCGAGGGGCGGACCTTCGGCGGCCACAATACCAACTCGCCCTGGGTCTGAGCGTCGGCCGCGCTCGCCGCCTGCCCCGCCGAACTTTCCTCCGCGCCTGTGAGCAGGGCCATAAGTCGGCCGCCGAGAGTGGCACAAAATTAACCATCAACGGCCACTCTATCCCGAACCCGTTGCTGGAGATCGGATGAGGTCTCCGGTCCGGTCGACAAAGGAGACGAACCATGGACTGCCGCCAATTCGGCCTCCTCCGCGCGCGTTCGCTCCCCGGCGCGACCCGGCCCACGGCCAAGTTCGCGCTGCTGATCGCCGGCCTCCTCTCGCTCGGCGGACTGGCGGCGTCGGCTCCGGCCGAAGCAGCCTCGAAGGTCTGCGGCGACCGCAACGCGATCCTGGAGCGGCTCAAGCAGCGCCATCACGAGTCCCCGACCGCGCTCGGCCTGTCGTCCGACGGCGCGGTGCTCGAGATCCTGGTCTCGCCGCACGGCGGCTGGACCATCCTGCGCACCTATCCGGACCAGCCGACCTGCATCATGGCGGTCGGCGAAGCCTGGCAGGCGCTGGTCGCGGTCGGCCAGAAGGTGTGATCGTGGACGAGCAGGCCCGCGGCACCGCCCGCCGGCGGCCCATCCGTCCGCACTCGACGGGCCGTCGGCGGAACGACATCGGGGATCCCCGGCTCGCCCGGCGCCGAACCGCCTCCCACGCGCTCACTCTGCCGGACCGGCACATGCTCGCCCGGCTTGCCCTGATCTTCGCGGATTCGCCCAGCACCCGTCTCCACTGAGCGCGGGCGACTGGCCATGGTCCCGCCCGGACGGTCATGCCGATGCGCAAGATCCGCTTGCCGGCCGCGTCGACTCACCACGTGGGCTGAAAACGCGCTAAGCGTGCTCCGTCGAATGCTGTGCGACCAGGCGCCGGTCGCCGCGGCGGGTGCGGGAGCTCGTGATGACCGAAGGCAGGCTGTTCAAGTTCGACACGCTGGCGCTGCACGCGGGCCAGCGGCCGGATCCGACCACGGGCGCGCGCGCCGTGCCGATCTATCAGACGACCTCGTATGTGTTCCCTGATACCGATCACGCCGCATCGCTGTTCAACCTGGAGCGCGCCGGGCACATCTATTCCCGGATCTCGAACCCGACCGTCGCGGTGCTCGAAGAGCGGGTCGCGGCTCTGGAAGGCGGCGTCGGCGCAGTCGCGACGGCGAGCGGCCAGGCGGCGCTGCATCTCGGGATCGCGACGCTGATGAGCGCCGGCGGTCACATCGTCGCCTCGAAGTCGCTCTATGGCGGCAGCACCAATCTCTTCAAGCTCACCCTGCCGCGCTTCGGCATCACCACCACCTTCGTCGATCCGCGCGACCTCGCCGGCTATGCCGGCGCGATCCGCCCGGAGACCCGGCTGATCTTCGCCGAGACCATCGGCAATCCCGGCCTCGAGGTCCTGAACCTGCCCGAGGTCGCGAAGATCGCGCACGACCACGGCCTGCCGCTGATGGTCGACAACACCTTCGCCACCCCCTGCCTGTGCCGGCCGATCGAGCACGGCGCCGATCTCGTCATGCACTCGGCGACCAAGTGGCTCGGCGGCCATGGCGTCGCGATCGGCGGCGTCCTGGTCGATGGTGGCGGCTTCGACTGGGAAGGCTCCGGCAGGTTCCCGACCCTGACCGAGCCCTATGCGGGCTATGACGGGCTGGATTATGTCGAGACCTTCGGGCCGAGCGCCTTCCACATGCGGGCCAGGACCGAGGGGCTGCGCGACTTCGGCGCCTGCCTGAGCCCCCAGAACGCCTTCTACCTGCTGCAAGGCATCGAGACCCTGCCGCTCCGGATCGAGCGGCACGTCGCGACGACGCACAAGGTCGTCCAGTTCCTCGCCCGCCACGAGGCGGTCGCCTGGGTGCTCCACCCCTCGCTCGCGGGGCATCCCGACCATCGGCTCGCGAAGAAGCTGCTGCCGAAGGGCGCCGGCTCGATCGTGAGCTTCGGGGTCAAGGGCGGGCGCGCGGCCGGCCGACGGTTCATCGAGGCCTGCACCCTGGCTTCGCACCTCGCCAACGTCGGCGACGCGAAGACGCTCGTGATCCATCCCGCGTCCACGACCCACCTTCAGGTCGGCGCCGAGGCGCTTGCCGCCGCCGGCGTCGGCGAGGACATGATCCGGCTCTCGGTCGGGCTCGAGGATCCGGACGACATCATCGCCGACCTCGACACCGCGCTGAAGCGCTCGCAGAAGGGCTAGGGGCATGGAGGTCCGGCTCGATCGGCGCAGCGTGTTCCTCGGGGATCAGGGCAGGAGCCTGGAACCGGTGCGCCCGACGGTGCTGTTCATCCACGGCGCCGGCATGGATCACTCGGTCTGGCCGCTCCAGGCCCGCCACTTCGCCTACCGCGGCTGGAACGCGCTTGCGCTCGATCTCCCCGGCCACGGCCGGAGCGCACCCCTCGGCGACGATGGTGCGCTGCTCGCCTCGGTGCCGGCGATGGCGGCTTGGCTCGTCCAGGTGATCGACGTGCTCGGGATCGCCCGGGCGCATCTGGTCGGGCATTCCATGGGCGCGCTGGTCGCGCTCGAGGCGGCCGCCGCGCACGATGACCGCGTCCAGAGCATCGCGCTTCTCGGTGCCAC
>DASUSF010000274.1:0-3781 GCA_036375275.1 Geminicoccaceae bacterium
CGATCGGCTGGTCCATGAGGTTATGCTTTTGGACCACGCCCTGGATCATGCGCGCCATCTGGTCCGCGCCGCCGCCGGTCCCCGCCGGGACGATGAATTCCACCGTCTTGGTCGGCTCCCAGGCCTGTGCGGCGCCCGGCAACACGGCTACGGCCGCGCCCGCCGCCATGACGCCGAGCGCGCCTAGTCTGATCTTCGTCATGATGGTCTCCCTGCTCCCGGTTCTGTTTCTTCGCTACCCATACCATCCGATGACGACATAGGCAGCAAGGCAAAGCCGTAACACGGTATACGGCGTCGAAGTTCCGCGGCCTGGCATACCAACTTTGGTGTTTGGCATACCAGAAAGCCGGAGTATAGCCGGATATGTCGCCGTTCTCAATTCCTCCGCCTTCCGCGCCGAGGCCGACCCGGAAAAACCTAGCTCTTCCGCCTAGAACAGCCCCTGGATCAGCCCCTGCTCGTCGAGCCGGATGCTGTGCGCCGCCGGGACCCGCGGCAGCCCCGGCATGGTCATGATCTCGCCGCAGATCACCACCAGGAATTCAGCACCACCCGAGAGCCGGACCTCCCGGATCGGCACGACGTGGCCGGAAGGCGCGCCCTTGAGGTTGGGATCGGTCGAGAAGCTGTACTGGGTCTTGGCGACGCAGATCGGGAAGTGGCCGAAGCCCTGGTCCTGGAGCTCCTGGAACTGGGCGCGCACGCGCTTGTCGGCGATCACCTCCTCGGCGCCGTAGATCTCGCTCGCGATGGTCCGCACCTTGTCCCAGAGCGGCATCTCGTCGGGGTAGAGGTGGCGGAAGCCGCGGCCGTCGAGGGCGGGCCGGCCCTCGAGCAGGGTCACCACGTGCTCGGCGAGCGCCGCGCTGCCGGCCGAGCCGTCGGCCCAGTGCGAGCACACGATCGCCTCGATGCCGAACTTGTCGCGGCAGAAGTCGCGCACGAGCTTGTGCTCGGCCTCGGTGTCGCCGGTGAAGTGGTTGATCGCGACCACCGCGGGCACGCCGAACTTGCGCACGTTGGTGACGTGCCGGCCGAGATTGGCGAGCCCCTTGCGCACCGCCTCCACGTTCTCCTTGCCGAGGCCGTCGCGGCCCACCCCGCCGTGCATCTTGAGCGCGCGGATGGTCGCGACGATCACCGCGGCGGCCGGCGTCAGGCCCGCCTTGCGGCACTTGATGTCGAAGAACTTCTCGGCCCCGAGGTCGGCGCCGAAGCCCGCCTCGGTGACCACGTAGTCGCAGAGCTTGAGCGCGAGCCGGGTCGCCATCACCGAGTTGCAGCCATGGGCGATGTTGGCGAACGGCCCGCCGTGGATGAACGCCGGATTGTTCTCGAGCGTCTGCACGAGGTTCGGCATCAGCGCGTCCTTCAAGAGGACGGTCATCGGCCCGGGCGCCTTGAGCTGCTCCGCGGTCACCAGCTCGCGCTCGCGGGTCTGGCCGACCACCATCCTGCCGAGGCGCCGCTCGAGGTCGGCGAGGTCGGTCGCCAGGCAGAACACCGCCATCACCTCGGAGGCGACCGTGATGTCGAAGCCGTCCTCGCGCGGGAAGCCGTTGGCGACCCCGCCCAGGCTGTTGACGATCGAGCGCAGCGCGCGGTCGTTCATGTCGACCACGCGCCGCCAGCCGATGCGGCGGACGTCGAGCCCGAGCTCGTTGCCCCAGTAGACGTGGTTGTCGATCAGCGCCGAGAGCAGGTTGTGCGCGCTGCCGATGGCGTGGAAGTCGCCGGTGAAGTGGAGGTTGATGTTCTCCATCGGCACGACCTGGGCATAGCCGCCGCCGGCCGCCCCGCCCTTCATGCCGAAGCAGGGCCCGAGCGACGGCTCGCGGGTGCAGCTCATCGCCTTCTTGCCGATCCGGTTGAGCGCATCGCTGAGCCCGACCGTGGTGGTGGTCTTGCCCTCGCCGGCCGGCGTCGGGGTGATCGCCGTGACCAGGACCAGGCGGCCGTCGGGCCGCCCGGCCATCTGCTCGACGAAGTCGAGGCCGATCTTGGCGATGTGCCGGCCGTAGGGCTGGATCGCGTCCTCCGGGACCTCGAGCCTGGCCGCGACCTCGCCGATCGGCAGCATGCGCGCTTCGCGGGCGATTTCGATGTCACTCTTGGCCATCACTGCCTCTTCTTATTCGATCGCGCTGCCGCCGTTCGAGCTTCAGGCCCCGAGCCGCGCTCCCTCGGAAAGCCCGACCTCGCGCGCGAACTCCCCCGCGTCGGATTTCTTGCCGCCCTTCGG
Organism: Geminicoccaceae bacterium; assembly: GCA_036375275.1. Taxonomy (GTDB): domain Bacteria; phylum Pseudomonadota; class Alphaproteobacteria; order Geminicoccales; family Geminicoccaceae; genus DASUSF01. The sequence continues at coordinate 2,246 of DASUSF010000274.1, forward strand.
GCGCACCCGCCGCACGACGATCGAACCGTCCGACGTGGCGACCTCGAAGCTGCCCTCGCCGACCGCGACCACGCTGCCCGGCGCGCCGGACCGCCGGCCGCGGGCCGAGTCGTAGACCTGCACCTCGGTGCCGCCGATCACCGTCCACGCGCCGGGCTGCGGATCGGTGCCGCGGATCAGGTTGTGGATCTCGGCCGCCGGCCGGTTCCAGTCGATCCGGGCGTCGGCCTTGCGGCACCAGCTCTCGTAGGTCGCCTGCGCATGGTCCTGCTCGACCCGCGGCGCCTTGCCGGCGCGCACCAGGTCGATCGCCTCCACCATCGCGGCGACGCCCATCGGGAAGAGGTGGTTGAAGTAGAGGCTGCCGAGCGTGTCGTCGGGCCCGATCTCGACCTCCTTCTGCAAAAGGATCGGCCCCTCATCCAAGCCCTCGTTGGGCCAGAAGATGGTGAGCCCGGTCCGCGTCTCGCCCTGGATGATCGGCCAGTTGATCGAGCTCGGCCCGCGGTGCCTGGGCAGCAGCGAGGGATGGTACTGGATCGTGCCGAGCTTCGGGGCGTCGAGCACCGGCTGCGGCACGAGCAGCGTGACGTAGGCCATGACGCAGAGGTCGGCGTCGAAGCCGCGCATCAGGGCGAGCGCCTCGTCGGTCTTCCAGGAGGCCGGCTGATGGACCGGCAGCTTCCTCTCGAGCGCCAGCTCCTTCAAGGGATCGGTCGGGCGGCCTTCGCGATCGGGCGCGCAGAACACGCCCACGACCTCGTCCTCGCCCGCGAGCAGGCGCTCGAGCACCGCCTTGCCGAAGGCCTGCTGACCATGGACCACCAGTCGCATCAGCCTCTCCCCGCGGGCATCGGGTCGCTCTCCTGCCTATTCGGCCGCGGCCTGCGCCGGCCCGTCGCCGAGCGCGCCCGAGGCCTTGATCTGCTCGACCTCCTCGCGCGAGAAGCCGAGCACGCCCGCCAGGATCTCGTCGCTGTGCTCGCCCAAGAGCGGCGAGCGCCGCACCTCGGCCGGCGAGTCCGAGAGCTTGATCGGGTTGCCGACGGTCAGGTACTTGCCGCGCGTCGGATGGTCGACCTCGACCACGGTGCCGGTCGCGCGCAACGCCGGTTCCTCCGCGATCTCCTTCATCGACAGGATCGGCCCGCAGGGCACATTGACCTCGTTCAGGATCTCCATGACCTCGAACTTGTCCTTGGTCATGGTCCACTCCTCGATCATGGCGAAGCATCGATCGAGCTTGCCGAGGCGTGCGTCGGGCGTGGCCCATTCGGGATCCTCGATCAGCTCCTCGCGCCCGCACAGCTTCATCAAGGGCGCCCAGCCGGGCGGCTGGATGATCACGTAAATCCAGTCGTTGGCGCCGCCGCCCTTGGTCCTGACGGCCCATCCCGGCTGACCGCCGCCCGAGGCGTTGCCGGAGCGCGGCACCTCGTCGGTGAAGGTGCCGTTCGGGAACTGCGGATACTCCTTGAGCGGTCCGTGCTGGAGGCGCTGCTGATCGCGGAGCTTGACCCGGCACAGATTCAGAAC
>DASUSF010000275.1:0-5267 GCA_036375275.1 Geminicoccaceae bacterium
CGTGGTCCGGAGCGTAGCGCAGCCCGGTAGCGCATCAGTCTGGGGGACTGGGGGTCGCCGGTTCGAATCCGGCCGCTCCGATGCCACGGCGGCAGCAGGAGGTCGAGCGCGCCGACGCCCAGGCGGATCAGGCCCGGCGCGGCGGCGTTCAACTTCTCCGCGAAACCCATCTGTCGATCTTCGCGCGAACTGCGCGGCGCGGCAAGCCGGATCAGGACCCTGCGGTCTGGGTCGCGATCCAGGTCAGAAAGTCGGGGTTGCCGGCCTCGATCGGCAGGGAGACGATGCAGGGGATGTCGTAGCTGTGCAGCGCCCTGACCCGCTCGACCACGCGCGGGATGAGGTCCGCCCGGGTCTTGAGGATCAGCACCGCCTCCTCCGCCTGCTCGACCGCGCCTGCCCACTCGTAGACCGAGGTCATGCCGTCGATGACGTTGGCGCAGGCGGCGAGCCGCTCCTCGACCAGCGCACGGCCGAGCCGAAGCGCCTCCTCGCGGTCGCCGGCGGTGACGTAGCAGAGGCGAAGGGTCATGGGCCGAGCCGGGATGTCGTTGGCCCCGGATGCTGCCGCCGTGGCATCGGAGCGGCCGGATTCGAACCGGCGACCCCCAGTCCCCCAGACTGATGCGCTACCGGGCTGCGCTACGCTCCGGACCACGTGGCGACGCGACTATAGCCGGGCCTCCGCAACGCGGCAACGGGCTCAGCCGAGGACGCGGCGGAGCTCGTCGCGCATCGCCGCGAGCTCGGCCCGGATCCGGCTGAGGCGCCCGCGGTAGGCCGGCTCGCCGGGCTCCTCGTCCGCGTCCTCCGCGGCGCCGCGAGGATCGTCCGCTGCGCCGCCCGGGGCCGCCAGCTCCGCGTGATCGCCGTCGTCGCCGTTGGCCGGGTCGCCGCCCGGGCGCCGCTGCATCTTGAGCAGCTTCTGCGCGCCTTTGATGGTGTAGCCTTCGTCGTACAGCAGGGAGCGGATCTGGCGCAGCAGGTCGACATCCTCGGGGCGGTAGTAGCGGCGCCCGCCACCCCGCTTGAGCGGCCGGACCTGAGGGAACTTGCTCTCCCAGAAGCGGAGCACGTGCTGCGCCACGTCGAGCTCGCCCGCCACCTCGCTGATCGTCCGAAACGCCGCGGCCGACTTGCCGGCCCGCCCCGCCCGCGGCCTCGCCTGGCCCTCCTGCCGCATGCCTTCGGCCATCAGCTCACCTCCTCGATCACCTCGATGTCGTCCCGATTGATCCGGCTCTTCAGGTTCTGCGAGGCGCGGAAGACCAGAACTTTTCTCGGCATGATGGGCACTTCCTCGCCGGTCTTCGGGTTGCGCCCGACCCGCTGCCCCTTCTGGCGCACCGAGAACGTGCCGAACGAGGAGATCTTCACCACCCCGTCGTTGATGAGCGACTCGCCAATTTCCTCGAGAATCGAATCGACCAGCTCCGCGGATTCACTGCGAGACAGGCCCACTTCCTGGTAGACCGCCTCGGCCAAATGAGCCCTGGTCAGGGTCCTGCCTTTCATCGGCTTCTCGCGCGTTCTGAACTCTGCGCAAAAAAGCTAGACGTATCAGCGGGTTCCGTCAATCCACGCAGAACCAAGCTCGTCGCCCCGGCGCAGCGCCCGGAAATCACCACCGGACCAGTGCCGCACCCCAGGTAAATCCACCTCCCATGGCGTTCATCACCAGCAGTTGACCGGCCTGCAGCCGCCCGCTCGCGGCCGCCTCCGCGAGCGCGAGCGGGATCGACGCCGCCGAGGTGTTGGCATGGCGGTCGACCGTGACGATCACCTGCTCGGGCGCGAGCCCCAGGCGCTTCGCGACCCCGTCCAGGATCCGCCGGTTGGCCTGGTGCGGCACCATCAGGTCGATGCTGTCGGTCCCGAGCCCGACATCCTCGAGCACCTGCCGGCTCACGCTCGCGAGACGGCCGATCGCGTGCCGGAAGACCTCGGGCCCGTTCATCCTGAGATGGCCCGTGGTGCCGGTCGAGGACGGGCCGCCGTCGACCCACAGGGCGTCGTAGTGCCGGCCGTCGGCGCCGAGCCGGGCGGCGAGGATGCCGCGGTCGGACGGGTCGCCGCGGCCATGCCCGGCACCCAGCACCACGGCGCCCGCACCGTCGCCGAACAGGACGCAGGTGCGGCGGTCCTGCCAGTCGAGGATCCGGGTGAAGGTCTCGCTGCCGATCACGAGCGCGGTCTCGGCCTGGCCGAGGCGGATGAAGTTGTCGGCGATGTTCAGGGCGTAGACGAAGCCGCTGCACACCGCCTGCACGTCGAACGCGGCGCCCCGGACCATGCCGAGCTTCCGCTGCACGGCGGTGGCGACCGCCGGGAACGTGTGGTCCGGGGTCGAGGTCGCGACCACCACGAGATCGACCGAATCGACGTCCAGGTCGGCCTGCGCCAGGGCGCGCGTCGCCGCTGCGACCGCGAGGTCGGAGGTCAGCTCGCCTTCGGCCGCGACGTGCCGCTGCCGGATGCCCGTCCGCTCGAAGATCCACTCGTCGCTCGTGTCGACGTAGGTGGCGAGCTCCTGGTTGCTCACGACCTTGGCCGGCAGGTAGCTGCCGGTGCCGAGGATCCTGGAGCGGCGCATCAGGACGCCCGCGCGTGCGGCTCGCCGCCCGCGTCCTCGTCGACCCGCTGCAGTTCCGACATGATGCGCTGGTTGGTTCCCTGCTCGGCGAGGTCGACCGCGACCCCGATCGCGTTGGCGAAGCCGAGGGCGTCGGTGCCGCCGTGGCTCTTCACCACGATGCCGTTCAGGCCGAGGAACATGGCGCCGTTGTAGCGCCTCGGGTCGAGCCGCTGGCGGAGCACGTCGAGGGCCGGCCGGGCGAGGGCGTAGCCGATCTTCGAGAGCAGGGAGCTCTTGAACGCTTCTCTCAGGAACTGCGTGTAGAGCCCGACGGTGCCTTCGGCGACCTTGAGCGCGACGTTGCCGGTGAAGCCGTCGGTCACGACCACGTCGACCTTTCCGCTGGTCAGATCGGTGCCCTCCACGAAGCCCCGGAACTCGATCGGCAGGTCGCTCGCCCGGAGCATCGTCGCGGCCCGCCGGATCGTGTCGTGGCCCTTGACGTCCTCGGTGCCGATGTTCAGGAGCCCGACCGTCGGCTTCGCGACCCCGAGCACCGCCCGGGCATAGACTTCGCCCATGACCGCGAACTGGACCAGGTTCTCGGCATCGCACTCGGCGTTGGCGCCGAGGTCCAGGAACACGGTCTCGCTGCGCCTGGTCGGCATCAGGGAGGCGATGGCCGGCCGCTCGATTCCGGGGAGCATCCGGAGCACGAACTTGGAGAGCGCCATGAGCGCGCCGGTATTGCCGGCCGAGACCGCCGCCGCCGCGTGGCCATGGTGCACCGCGTCGATCGCGAGCCGCATGCTGGTCCGCTGGCCCTTGCGCAGGACCTGCGAGGGCCGCGCATCGCTCTCGACGAAGTCGGACGTGTGCTCGAGCGTCGAGGCGGCGGCGAGCCTGGGCCGCGCGCTCAGCAGCGGCTCGATCCGGTCGCGCTCGCCGAACAGCAGGAAGCGCAAGTCTGGGTAGCGTTCGCGCGCGATGTCCGCGCCCGCCACGACGATCTGCGGGGCGTGATCGCCCCCCATCGCGTCGAGAGCGATGGTGTGCTTCACCGGGCCCGCCCGCTCAGGCGGCGTCGCCCTCTGGCACCTGGGCGATCACCTCCCGACCGTTGTAGTGGCCGCAGGCGGCGCAGATGTGGTGCGACCGCTTGAGCTCACCGCAGTTCGAGCACTCGATCAGATTGACCTTGGGCAGCGCATGGTGCGCCCGGCGCATGTTGCGCTTGGATTTCGAAACCTTCTTGCGAGGGACCGCCATGTCTCGAGACCTTCAGTTTGGATGCAGAGGAGGGCGTCAGCGCGCGGATGCGCGCCTGCGCGCGGCGAGCCCGGCGAACCGCTCGTCATCGTCCCGCGCGGCGGCCTCGGCGAGCGACGCCTCGAGCGCGTCGAGCGTGGCGTCCGGCGCGCGGGGGTAGGGGTCGAGCAGAAGCGCGAGCTCCTCGACGACCAGCTCGCCGAAGTCGAAGCCCGTGCCCTCGAGCGGCACGACGTCCGGCGCTTCGGGATCGAGGTCCACGTCGTCCGCGCCCGTCGGGCGCCGGAGCACGAGCCGGACCCGCTCCTCCAGCCGGCTGGCGAAGGGTTCCAGGGTCACGACGCAGGTCTGGACCACGTCCGCCCGCAGCGTGGCCTCCAGCAGGAACGCGCCCTTGCCGGCGCGCGTCACCCGGCCGACCGCCTCCAGCCGGTCCAGCGCATCCAGTCCGAGCCGCGCAGCCACCGCCCGGCGCTCGTCCGGGCCGGCCGCCACCTCGGCCGCCAGGCCGGTCTCCGGCCAGGGCTCGACCCGCAGCTCACGGGCAAATTCGCGCTTCGCGACCACGCGCACTCCCGGGCGGACCGCCCTCGTGATGAAAAGCTCGCTCGGGCACGGCCCCGGCGGGTGACGGAACCTTCCGCCCCACGTTAACCCGGGCGCGCAAGAAACCGCGGGAACTTAGTCAGCCGGCTGAGCCCGGTCAATGGCCTTGCCGGCCCCTTCTGCGGCCCGGGATGGAACCGGCAGGCGATCCGCATCCAACCGACCCGCGAGGACCGCCGGACCGGCCACCTCATCGAGCGCCGCAGCCCAAGCGTACAGATGATCGACCAGCCGGTCGAGCGCTGCGTCCCGCGCCGGCGCGCCGCCCCGCCAGACGTTGCTCGCGAGGAACCCCCGCAGCCTCGCCGGGTCGCCCCCGGCGAGGGTCTGCTCGAGGATCTCGGCGCGGGCGTAGAACTGCCGCGCGAACCGCTTGACGTACTTGCCGACCGACAGATCGCCCACCCCGAGCTCGCGGAGGTTGACGTCCACGTCGGCGAACATCAGGTCGAACAGCTCCTGCGCCAGTGCGCGGCCTTCCGCCGCCTCGCCATTGAGCCGGCGCATGACCAGGGCGGCGTGGAGCGCCACCATCTCGAAGCGGCCTTCGGGCGTGTCGGGCACGCCCAGGTCCGAAAAGAACGCCGGCGCCCGGGCGTTGTTGACGATCGTCCGGTAGAGTTGGAAGGCGGCGTCCCGACGCGCGCGGCGGCCGGGGTCGCGATGCGGCCACCAGCGCGCCCAGAAGCCGCGCGCCGGGGGCGACGATTGTCCGGCCTGCCTCATCCGTGATAGGTCCATGCTCCTGGACCGGAGACCCAATACATGCCACTGCCCATCCGATCCGCATGCTCACGAACGTCACGCAGCCGGGGCT
>DASUSF010000276.1:0-11124 GCA_036375275.1 Geminicoccaceae bacterium
AGCGACGCGTCGATCCGCACCCCTTCGATCTGCATCCGCCAGCCGCCCTGGAAGCTGATGTTGGGGATGAAGGTGAGCTGCAGGCAGCCCACGAGTTCGGCCCCGTGCTCGACCACCACGAGCCGGTTGTTCGGGTCGCCCTCGATCGCCCGGAACGCGCGGAGGTAGCTCTCCGGGAGCGGGTCCGCGAAGCGCTCGCGGGTCCGGCCGAGGTCGTCGTCGGCGAGCAGGCGCACGACGGCTGCGAGATCCGCCTCCGCCGCGTCCCGGAACCTCAGCCCAATCTCCAAGGCCCGTCGCTCCGCTTAGATCAGGTCCAGGATGTCGGCGAACAGCACGCGCAGGCAGAACAGGAGTGCTATGCACCCGAACAGGGTCCGGACCAGATCCCGATCGCCGTCGGCATCACGGTAGGTCAGGCCGTGCCAGGCGATCAGGCCCGTGACCAGGACGAAGATCCAGTTGACCAGCGATTCCATCCGCGAGCCTTACCCCGCCGTCGCTGGCCGCGAAAGGGCGGGGCTGGAGCCTTCTCGATGAGGTGGAACCACCCCGGACAGCGATTCTATGGCGCTCATGGAAAGCGAACGGCTCTATTCCAATGGGATGGAGCAGCTTTATCCGGACGACGATCGCCAGACGGCGGTCGTGTCCGACCGGATGCTGCTCTAAGGCGCCGTCGGAGCCTTGCCGGGGCCGGTCGGATCGAAGCGGATCACCTCGACCGGCTGGAGGGTCGCGATCGCGTCGCCCATGATCGGCCCGACCTGCCGCAGAAAAGCCTCGAGCTTCGGCCGATCGTCGACCAGCTCGACGATCATCGGCAGGTCGTGGCTGAGCCTGAGGATCTTGGACGTGTGCAGGTGGGCGGTGTGGCCGAAGCCCATGGGCCCCCGGAGCACGGTGGCGCCGGCGAGGTGGGCGTCGCGGGCGCGGACGACGAGCTCCTCGTAGAGCGGGCGGCCGCCCGCCTTGTGGGCTTCGCCGAGGTAGATCCGGAGCAGCGCCGCCTCGCCCCTCTCCATGACCCTTCTCCTATCGCATGATCGTCTGGGCGAGGACGACCCCGAGCCAGACGCCGAGCAGGCACAGCCCGACCGACAGCCCGACATTGAGCGCGGCGAGCCACCACTCGCCGTCCTGCAGGAGGGCCAGGGTCTGCAGGCTGAACGACGAGAAGGTGGTGAAGCCGCCGAACACCCCGATCATGACCATCTGGCGGACCTCCGGCACGACCAGGAGGCGGCCGTCCGGCCCGGTGACCTCGGCGACGATCCCGATCAGCCCCGAGCCGAGCACGTTCACCACCAGCGTGCCGAGCGGGAAGGTCTCGCCGAACGCGCTCGCGACCAGCCCCGAGCACCAGTAGCGGAGCACCGAGCCGAGCGCCCCGCCGAGCGCGACGTAGAGCGCGATCACCGGAGGAAGCGCAAGGAACGCGGCCTCAGTAGCAGGGCGGCAGGTAGCAGGCCTGGTACCACGGCGTCAGCTCGGCGACGGTGGCGGCGCCGGTGAGCAGCGTGCCCATGATCACGGCGATCCAGAGCATGGCGCGGAGCCCGCGATTGTACATGTCCATGGTCAGCGGCTTCGGCATCACGCCGAACCCGCGCGGGTCCAGCACCCCCTGGTCCGCCTGCTCGATCACCGCCCGCGCGAGGTGACGGACCCAGCTCGGCACCTGCTGCTTGAACATGTAGGGCAGGTAGTGGCGCTCGATGCCGTCGTCGCCGATCTCGGCGCCGTACCACCTCCGGTAGGCCAGATGGAAGAACTCGAACTCGGTCACCTGGAGCAGCGCCGCGGCCTCGAGCACGTCCGCGACGTCGTCCGGCATGTTCTTCTCGTCGAAGAAGAGCCTGCGCTTCACCATCCCCCATCCGACCGGCGCGCACCTCGTGAAGAGATAGCTCCCCGCCCCCGATCCGAAAAGACCCGGGTCAGCCGCGCCCGAGAAGGGCCTCGAGTTCCCGCCACTCGCGGGCGCTGAGCCCGCTCGCCGCCTGGTCGACCTCCTCGCCGTCGAGCATCCGGCGGACCACGTCGAGCGCGGCGCCGGAGAGCTCGGCGCCGTTGATCCGGTAGTTCAGGAACGCTTCGGCCGTCTGCGGCACCCAGCGGCGGACGACCTCGAGCAGGACCTCCGCGTACGCACGGATCTCGTACTGTGCATGCAGATCGATCCGCAACGCGATGAAATGCATGAGGTTATGGAGGTCGACCTTCCAGTACCACTGGGTGTAGGTGTTGAGAGGGAGCGTCATGCGGGCGAGCTCGCGGGCGAGCCCCTGCCGGCCCGGGTCGATCACCTCGCCGGCCCGGTCCCGGTTCAGCAGCTCGAGGTAGCGCTGGTAGGCCGCGTCGGCGTTGTCCCGGATCGCCTGCCGGGCCCCGGCCGCCTCCCCCGCATCGACCGCGGCCGCGCGGCCCTGCCGGTTGCTCCGGGCCTGGGCGGCGAGATGGGCCGGCTCGGGGAGGTAGAACTCGTCCTCGAGGACCGAGTAGCGCGCCGAATACTCGTTGACGCTGGCGGTGCGATGCCGGATCCACTGCCGCGCGACGAAGATCGGCAGCTTCACGTGCAGCTTGAGCTCGCACATCTCGAACGGCGAGGTGTGCCGCATCCGCATCAGGTAGTTGATCAGCCCCTGATCGTCGCGCACCGACCTCGTGCCGCGGCCGTAGGACACCCGCGCCGCCTGGACGATCGCGGCATCGTCGCCCATGTAGTCGACGACCCGGACGAAGCCGGCGTCGAGCACCTCGAGCGGCTGGTAGAGGATCTCCTCGAGCGCGGGCACCACGGCCCGCCGGGTCGGCGTCCGCTGCGCGCGCAGCTCCTCGATCTCCGCGTCCGGAGCGACGCCCCCCGCCACCTCGGGCCGCGTCGCCCGGCTCTGCTCGTCGCCCATTGCCTCGTCCCCCGCTGCCGCCGGCAGCGGGTTGTAGCAGCCCCGCCGCAAAACCGCACCCTGAGGCAGTCCGGATGGATTGAACGCCGCGCCGGATGGCCTATATTGTGCCCTGTCGGTGACGGCCGACTATGGCGATAAACGCCGTCCGGAATAGGCGTTGCGGACCCGGGGGCAGTACCCGGCGCCTCCACCAACCCCACCCGGTCCGGATGGTCCGGTCCTGAGGGGGCGAAACAGGCTCGACGTGCGTAGTAAAGGGACGGTTTTCGCCCGGCATGGTACCGCCGTTATCGGGCCAAAAATACAGCTGCCAACGACAACCGTATGGCACTCGCTGCCTGATCACTCAGGTAAGCGCGGTCCGAGGGGCACCGGGCAACAGAAGCCCCTCACCCTCCCCGCCCCGGCGGGCGGGTCAGCGCGAGGCGCCGCGCGAAGAACCATCCTCTGAACCACCTGAGCGCGCCAGCATGCCATCAAGCCACATCGATTACAGCCGGCTCGTCGAGCGTGCGCTCCGCCGCGTCCTCCACGACGCGCTCGAGGTCGTCGAGCAGCAGGGTCTGCCCGGCCGCCACCACCTCTACATCACGTTCCGCACGCAGGCCGACGGCGTCCGGCTGAGCGACGCGCTCAGGGCGCGCTACCCGAGCGAGATGACGATCGTCCTGCAGCACGAGTTCTGGGCGCTCGAGGTGGACGACACCGGCTTCGGGGTGACGCTCTCCTTTGGCGGCTCGCCCGAGCGGATCATCGTCCCGTTCGAGGCGGTGACCGTGTTCGCGGACCCGAGCGTCGAGTTCGGGCTGCAGTTCCAGGGCGACGCGCCGGCGCCGGCCAGGGCCGTCCCGGAGGCGCCCCGGCGCGAGGCGCCGCTCGAGGAGCTGCCGAAGCGGGACGGCGAGGCCGGGGTCGTGACCGCCCTGCCGAAGCCGGAGCGGGGCGACGGGACCGACGACGGCAGCGCCGAGGTGGTGACGCTCGACCAGTTCCGGAAGAAGTGACCGGCCGGGCGACGCTCAGGCGAAGACGCCCAGCAGCTGCCGCAGGCTGAGCAGCATGACCAGGACCGCGACGAGGATCATGAGCGGGCGGTCGGGCAGGCGCTGGACCACGTAGGCCGCGAATGGCGCCGCCAGCGCGCCGCCGAGGATCAGGCCCGCGATGATCGGCCACAGCTCGAGGCCGATGGTGAAGATGAAGGTCGCCGAGATGGTCGCGGTCACGAAGAACTCGGCGCAGTTCACCGAGCCGATCGCATAGCGCGGCGTGGCGCCCCGGCCGAGAAGGGTCGAGGCGACGATCGGCCCCCAGCCGCCGCCACCGACCGCGTCCACGAAGCCGCCGCCGAGCCCGAGGGGGATCAGCCGGTGCGGCCGGTCGGGGCCGGCAGGGCGGCCGCGCACCGCCTTCCAGAGGATGACCACGCCCATGACCAGGAGATAGGCGCTGACCAGCGGGCGCATGGTCTCGCCCGGCAGCGAGGCGAGCAGGTAGGCGCCGAGCGCGCCGCCGATCATGCCCGGCACCACGAGCCTTCGAAACAGCTCCCGGTCGACGTTGCCGAACCACCAGTGCGAGGCGCCGGACACCCCGGTGGTGACCACCTCGGCGGCGTGCACGCTGGCGCTCGCGACCGCGGGCGCCACGCCGAGGCTGAGCAGGACCGTGGTGGCGCTCACGCCGTAGGCCATGCCGAGGGCGCCGTCGACCAGCTGCGCGGCGAAGCCGACGGCCGCGAACAAGAGGACGTCCTCCATGGGAACCTCCCGTGGCGAGGATCCGGTCGGGATCGAGATGGAGCTTTGGGGGGTGGGCTGCCGGAGACGCCGGAGCGGCGTCGGGGCGGTCCGGGGTCAGCGCCGGCTTCGGGCGCGATCGGACGAGGTTGCGGTGGACATGGCCATTGGCCTCCGAGGGCAATGCCGCGCTCGTCGGTCAGACAAGCAGAATGCTCAGGGGGGCGATAGCCGCCGTTTTTGCATGGCGGCGTGCGAATCTGAGGGGCGTCCCGGTAGCGAGGGGAGGTCGGCTTCGCGGCTGTTCAGGGGATGCGGGCCGGGCTAACGAGGATCGGTGGCGATGTTCGACTGCGGCAGCGGGGGGAGAGACATGGCAGGCCCGACCACTCCGGACGACGCGCTGGCCTGCGACCTGCTCGCGGCGGTGGATGCCGGCTTCGAGGACCAGGTCGCGTTCACCCGCGAGCTCATCCGCTTCCCGTCGCTGCGCGGGCAGGAGCACACCTGCCAGGACTTCATCCACCGGGCGCTCAGGGACCGCGGCTACGCCATGGACCGGTTCGCGATCGACGTCGGCGCAATCGAGCGGCATCCGGGCTTCTCCCCGGTCAAGGTCGACTATGCGAACGCGATCAACGTGGTCGGGACGCAGCGTCCGCGCGCCGAGACCGGCCGCTCGCTGATCCTGAACGGCCACGTCGACGTGGTGCCTGCGGGGCCCCTTTCGATGTGGACCCGGCCGCCGTTCGAGCCCTGGGTCGAGGGCGACTGGCTGTACGGCCGCGGCGGCGGCGACATGAAGGCCGGCCTCGCCGCCAACATCTTCGCCCTCGACGCGATCCGCTCCCTCGGCTACCGGCCCGCGGCCACGGTCCACGTCCAGTCGGTGACCGAGGAGGAATGCACCGGCAACGGCGCGCTCGCCTGCCTGGCCCGCGGCTATCGGGCGGACGCGGCGCTGATCCCGGAGCCCGAGGACGACAAGCTGGTCCGCGCCAACTGCGGCGTGATCTGGTTCCGGGTCCACGTGCGGGGCGCGCCCGTCCATGTGCGCGACGCGACCAGCGGCAGCAACGCGATCGAGGCCTGCTTCGGCCTGATCCAGGGGCTGCGCCAGCTGGAGGCGCGCTGGAACGCGCGCCAGGGCGAGCACCGGCACTTCGAGGACCTGGACCACCCGATCAACTTCAACGTCGGGCGGATCGAGGGCGGCGACTGGGCATCGTCGGTCCCGGCCTGGTGCAGCTTCGACTGCCGGATCGCGATCTACCCGGGCGTCGACCCGAGGGCCGCCTGTCGGGAGATCGAGGACACGCTCCGCGGCGCGGCGCAGGCGAACTCGTTCCTCGCCAACAACCCGCCCGAGGTCGAGTACAACGGCTTCATGACCGAGGGCTACGTGCTCGCGGAAGGCAGCGAGGCCGAGCAGACCCTCGCCCGCTCTCACGCCCAGGCCTATGGCGGGAGCCTCGAGAGCTTCGTCACGCCGGCGTATCTCGACGGTCGGGTGTTCGTGCTCTACGGCGACTGCCCGTGCCTCGTCTACGGCCCCCGGGCGGAGAACGTCCACGGCTTCGACGAGCGCGTGAGCCTCGCCTCGGTTCGCCGCGTGACCGGCTCGATCGCGCTCTTCATCGCGTCCTGGTGCGGCCTCGAGAAGATCTGAGCGCCGCGCTCCCCGCCCTTCGCCAGCAGTGGACCCGGCCCGCCGTACCAGCATGCGGCTCGACAATTTTGTATATCTATAGTTGCGCTTTGCGGCCTTGTCTTTTGGCCTGCTTGCCGCCACGATCGCGGCGATGAACTCGCGCAGCGCCATGCGCTTTTGATGTTGGACAAAGCTCGCGATGATTTCTGCCCGAGAGGTTCTCGGCGCCGCGGAGGAGCGCGGCTTCGACTTCTTCACCGGCGTGCCCTGCTCGTTCCTGACCCCGCTGATCAACGCGGTGATCGGGTCCGGCTCCACCGACTACGTCGGCGCGGTGAACGAGGGGGATGCCGTGGCCATCGCGGCGGGGGCATGGCTGGGCGGGCGCGAGACGGTGGTGATGTGCCAGAACTCCGGGCTCGGCAACGCCATCAATCCCCTGACCTCGCTGAACTGGCCCTTCCGGATCCCGACGCTGCTCATCGTGACCTGGCGCGGGCAGCCCGGCCTCGGCGACGAGCCGCAGCACGCGCTGATGGGCGCTGTGCTCAAGGACCTGCTGCGCGACTGCGAGCTGGAGCAGGACGACTTCCCGACCGATCCGAGGGCGCTCGCCGGCGCGCTCGATCGTGCGCGGGACAGCATGGCCGCGCGGAGCCTGCCCTACGCGTTCGTCCTGCAGAAGGGCACGATCGGCAGCGAGGCGCTGAACGAGACGGCGCTCGAGCCCCGGCCACGGGGCCGGCACGTCGACCTCTGCCGGGGATCGGACCGGCCGACCCGGTTCGCCGCCCTCGAACGGTTCCTCGCCGCGGCACCGGAGACGGCGGCGGTGATCGCCACCACGGGGGAGTGCGGGCGCGAGCTGTTCACCCTCGCGGATCGTCCGCAGCACCTGTACCAGGTCGGCTCGATGGGCTGCGCCAGCGCCATGGGGCTGGGCGTGGCCCTGACCACGGGGCGGCAGGTCGCGGTGCTGGACGGCGACGGCGCGGCGCTGATGCGGCTGGGCAATCTCGCCACCGTCGGCGCCCACGCGCCGGCGGGGATGGTGCACGTGATCCTCGACAACGGCGTTCACGATTCGACCGGCGGCCAGGCCACGGTGTCGCCGGTGGTCGATTTTGCCCGCGTCGCTCTGGCCTGCGGCTACGCCACCGGCACGGTCTGCGATCATCTCGCGGGCTTCGAGCAGGCGCTGGGCGCGGCGTTCGCGACCCCCGGGCCCCATCTGGTTCATCTCCGGATCCGTCCCGGCAGCATCTCCAACCTCGGCCGCCCGACCGTCAAGCCGCCCGAGGTGGCGCGCCGGTTCCGCGCGTTCCTCACGCGCGTCGCGTGACCCGCCCTCCGCGCTCGCCCTCGCGCCCGCCTCCAGGAGCCCAGGCATGAAGATCATCCTGCTCAGTCCGATCGCGCCGGAGGCGATCCGCGAGCTGCAGGCCGGGCACGACGTCGTCCTGGCGACGGACGCCGGCGCGGAGGATCTGCCGCGCCTGCTCGCCGACCGCGAGGCGATCGTGCTGCGCAGCGGCGTCCAGATCACCGAGGAGGTGCTGCGCGCGGCGCCCGAGGTGCGGCTGATCGTGCGCGCCGGCTCGGGCATCGACAACGTCGACCTCGACGCGGCGCGGCGGCGGGGCATCCGCGTGGTGCGGGTGCCGGGCCCCTCCGCGCAGGCCGTGGCCGAGCTGACCTTCGCCCTGATCCTGGCCCTGATGCGCAAGGTGCCGCTGGCCGACCGCGGCATGCGGCAGGGCCGCTGGCCCAAGCACCAGCTCGGCGGGCACCTCCTGCGCGGCAAGACCCTCGGCATCGTCGGGGCCGGCAGCATCGGGAGCCGGGTGGGCGAGCTCGGCGCGGCGTGGCGGATGCGCGTGCTCGGGTGCGTCACCCGGCCGACCGAGGAGCGGCGCCTGGCCTGCGCCGGGCTCGGCATCACGCTCGCCGATCAGGACACCGTGGTCCGCGAAGCCGACATCCTCTCCCTGCACACGCCGCTCGATGCGGCGACGCAGCACCTGGTCGATGCGGCCTTCCTGGCGCGCATGAAGCCCGGCGCCTACCTCGTCAACACGGCGCGAGGCGGCGTCGTCGACGAGTCGGCGCTGCGCGATGCCCTCGAGCGCGGCCACCTCGCCGGCGCCGCGCTCGACGTGCATGCGACCGAGCGCGACGGGACCATCCCACCCCTGGCCGCGTACCCGAACGTGGTCCTCACGCCGCACATCGGCGGGATGGCGCTGGAGTCGCAGAGCGAGATCGGGCGCCGCACGGTCGAGATCGTGCATGCATTCCAGGCGCGGACGAGCCTCCCCGCGATCGAGGACATCGTGCTGGTGGCGTGAGGCGTCGCCCTCAGCCGGCGGCGGCGGCGGCGCGCCGGAGCAGCCAGGCGAACGTGAGCACCAGCACGACCGTGTTGCCCGACGCCGCGAGCAGCAGGAACAGGTCCAGCGCCCCGAGCAGCACGGCCAGGAACAGGAGCACCAGCAGCCCGCCGGAGACGTTGAGGAGGTTGTTGCCGGCGCTCATCAGCGTCCGCCGCCAGGATCGCCGGGTGGCCGGGCCGATCGCGTCATGGCGCCGGAGCTCGAGGGCGCCGAAGCTGTTCTTGAACTTCTGGAACACGAGGCGGGTCCAGAGCGCTGCGATCGAGGCCCAGGCGCCGAGCAGCAGCCAGACCGCTCCTCCGCCCCCCGGATCGTTCGGGAACGGCGCGAGCCAGACCTCGTCCGGTCGGTTGCAGGCGCCGAGGCCGGCGGCGAGGAACACGAGGGCGTAGGCCGCGTAGCCGCCGATCGTGTCGAGGAAGGCGCCGTACGTGCTGAAGGTCCCGTGGTGGCGCGCGATGTTGCCGTCGGCGCAGTCGAGAAGCAGCCAGCCGTTGATCAGGACCGCGCCGAGCACCGCGGCCGGATAGGAGCCGAAGCCGAGGAGCAGGCATCCCCCGACCAGGACGATCATCGACAGCCAGGTGACCTGGTTCGCCGTGATCCCCGCGCGCATGAAGGCGGCCGCCACATGGAACGACGCCGGCCGCACGACATGGTAGGTCCAGGCCTCGTTCCGGTCCTCCGCGGCCTTGCTGCCGCCCCGATAGCCGGCCCGGAGATCGGCGGCCGAGACACCGTCCTTCATCGCCGCCGCCCCTCGGGGTGCGCCGGGCCCGGCGCGTCTCCGCCGCGGTGCGACGCCGAGCAGTCGCCGGCCCGAAGAAGACGGTCAGCATGCCCGACGAGTCGTGGCAGCATGGTCAAGACCGCCGACCCCTTCCGACCGGTGCGCGACGCCCGGAGGAGCGGGCCGGGCCGGGAACGATGACCGACGACGTCATCCGGACGCGCGTTCCCATGACGCTCTCCGAGCCGGCCGTCATGGGGCGGCGCCGCTGCTGCCCGGACCCGGCTGCGCCTTGCGGCAGTGGAAGATGTTCTCGTCGCCTCTCAGGCCGAAGCGGCGCCGGACGGCCGAGGAGACGCCGCTCGCCGGGTCGAGGCGCACCTCGAAGCCGGCGACCCTCAGGCGGTCGGCAAAGTCCTTGCCGTAGCTGCGGACGTGGCCCCGCTCGCCGAAGGCGCGGGCCCGCTCCTCGGGCGCCGTGATCGAAGGATCTTCATGCGTCGGCCGGTCCAGCCGGATCGGCACCGTGATGATCGCGAAGCCACCCGGCCGCAGCACGCGGTGGATCTCCGAGATCGCGCCCCGGTCGTCCGCCACGTGCTCGAGCACGTGGATGCAGAGGACGGCGTCGAAGCTCGCGTCCGGCATCGGCAGCGCGGTGACGTCGCCGAGCGTCGTCACCTCCGGCCCCCGGCGCACCAGGTCGAGGCCGACGTACTCGACGCCCGGCATGGTCTGGAAGCGGCGCGCGAACGCCCATCTCGGCCCGACCTCCAGCAGCTTGACCGGCCCCTTGAGCAGGTCGGTCCGGTCCCGGAGATACAGCCAGTCGCGGCGGTGGCGGGCCTTGGCGTTGCATCTCGGGCAATAGCCGTCGGTGGACGAGCGCAGGAAGCCTCTCTTGACCGTGAACGCCCTCAACCGCCAATCGCAGCACGGGCAGGTGTACCGGAGGCCGACGAAGAGGAGCCCTCGGAGCAGAAGGGCGAGGCGCCTCAGGCCGGCGGTCCGCGGCAACCGGCGTCGAGCGGCGGGCAGGTCGTGCGCCGCTCCGGCCACGCCCGCGACCGGGCGATCCATGCCGACCGCCGTCACTTGAGGTCGCCCAGCGCGCCGGAGGGCGAGGCTGGTCCCGATCTGGCCGCGGCGGGCGCGCTGGGTGCATGGAAGCCCGGGCGCCGGAGCCGGCCGCGCCGGAGCAGCGTCCGCGCCCAGGGGGCGGCCCGCGCCAGCCGGTCGCGCGCGCCGAAGTAGCGCGCCCGCGCCGCCGCCGACCAGAGGCGGTACCACCTCGTTCCGGCGGCGCTCAGGTCGGCCAGCCCGCGCCGCAGGCCCGGGCAGCGCGCGCCCACCGCCCGGAAGTTGTAGAAGACCAGGCGATCGCGCGGTCGGACGTAGGCGTAGCCCCGTTCGGCCAGGAGATCGTCGAGCAGCGCCTTCACCCGGCGCGGGTCGTCGAGCGCCGGGCGCGTCCAGCCCGACCGGCCGGCCGCGCGCGCCAGCGTCGCCAGGCGCTCCTTGTGCCGCTCGGACAGCGAGGGGCAGTGGACCAGGGCGTGGTAGGCGAGCGCCGCGACGGCGTCGTCCGCCGCCGGCACGAAGAAGCCGTCCGGGGAGACCTCACGCCGGTCCAGGAGGGCACGCTCCCAGGCCGGGTCGAGGTACCGGTCGCCGACGCGCCGGAAGCCGAAAACGA
>DASUSF010000277.1:0-3872 GCA_036375275.1 Geminicoccaceae bacterium
CGGCTTCGCGGTGGATCTCGGCGGCGCGGTCGCGTTCCTGCCGGGCAGCCAGGTCGACATCCGGCCGGTCCGGGACGTCACGCCGCTGCTCAACAAGGACGAGCCGTTCCAGATCCTGAAGATGGACCGGCGGCGCGGCAACATCGTCGTGTCACGGCGCGCGGTGCTCGAGGAGAGCCGCAAGGAGCAGCGCGAGGAGCTGCTCTCGACCCTCAAGGAGGGGCAGGTCCTCGCCGGCGTGGTCAAGAACATCACCGACTACGGCGCCTTCGTGGACCTCGGCGGCCTCGACGGCCTGCTCCACGTGACCGACATCTCCTGGCGCCGGGTCAACCATCCGACCGAGGTCCTGGGCGTCGGCCAGACCGTCAACGTCCAGGTGATCCGCTTCAACCGCGAGACCCAGCGGATCTCGCTTGGCATGAAGCAGCTCGAGGCCGATCCCTGGGAGGGCGTCGAGCTCAAGTACCCGGTCGGCACCAAGTTCACCGGGCGGGTCACCAACATCACCGACTACGGCGCCTTCGTCGAGCTGGAGCCCGGGGTCGAGGGCCTGGTCCACGTGTCCGAGATGAGCTGGACCAAGAAGAACGTGCACCCCGGCAAGATCGTCTCGACCAGCCAGGAGGTCGAGGTGATGGTGCTCGAGGTCGATCCCGAGAAGCGCCGCATCTCGCTCGGCCTCAAGCAGTGCATGGCGAACCCGTGGGAGGCGTTCGCCGAGAGCCATCCGCCCGGCACCCAGATCGAGGGCGAGGTGCGCAACATCACCGAGTTCGGCCTGTTCGTCGGTCTCGAGGGCGAGATCGACGGCATGGTCCACCTCTCGGACATCGACTGGGAGCGCCCGGGCGACGAGGCGGTCGCGTCCTACAACAAGGGCGACATGGTGAGGGCGGTGGTCCTCGACGTGGACGTCGAGAAGGAGCGCATCTCGCTCGGCATCAAGCAGCTCGGCGACGACCCGTTCAAGCAGGCGATCAGCGGCCTCAAGCGGGGCGCTCGCGTGACCTGCACGGTCGCGCAGATCACGCCGGCCGGGGTCGAGGTGGCGGTCCAGGAGGGGGTGACCGGCTTCATCCGGAAGTCCGAGCTGGCGCGCGATCGCCAGGACCAGCGGCCGGAGCGCTTCGCCCCGGGCGAGAAGG
Organism: Geminicoccaceae bacterium; assembly: GCA_036375275.1. Classification (GTDB taxonomy): domain Bacteria; phylum Pseudomonadota; class Alphaproteobacteria; order Geminicoccales; family Geminicoccaceae; genus DASUSF01. The sequence goes on from DASUSF010000277.1 coordinate 1,149, forward strand.
TCGACGCCAAGATCACCCAGATCGACTCGATCAACCGCCGGCTGACCCTCTCGATCAAGGCGCTCGAGGTCGAGGACGAGAAGCAGGCCATGGCCGAGTTCGGCTCGTCCGATTCGGGCGCCAGCCTCGGCGACATCCTCGGGCCGGCGATCCGCGGCCGGCAGCAGGACGAGCGCGAGGGCGAGGACGACTCCTGAGCCGCGTGCGGCGGTCCAAACTTGACGCCTTCACAAGGGTTTGGCAGGCTGATCCCCGCTCGCCGCAGGTCGCGCGGGCGGGGGAGTGGGCACGACCCTTCGTCATGACCAAATCAGAGCTGATCAAGCGGCTGGCCGACGCCAACCCACACCTCTACCTCCGCGACATCGAGCGGATCGTCTCGACCGTCTTCGACGAGGTGACCGAGGCGCTCGCCCGGGGCGATCGGGTCGAGCTGCGCGGGTTCGGCGCGTTCTCGGTGCGCCACCGCGGCTCGCGGACCGGCCGCAATCCGCGCACGGGCGAGGAGGTGAGGGTGCCCGACAAGGCCGTGCCCTACTTCAAGACCGGCAAGGAGCTCCGGGAGCGCCTGAACGTCGCCGAGTGAGCCGGTCGAGGCGCGCGCACAGCCCGGCTCCCGAGCCGGCACGCCAGGGAAGACCAACCAGATGCTTCGTCTGATCCGCCTGCTCATCGCCTTCGTCGTCCTCGCGGTGATCGTGATCTTCGCGATCGCCAACCGGGATCCGGTCCAGGTGAGCTTCGCGCCGCTGCCGGCGGTCATGGAGCTGCCGCTCTACGGCGTCTTCCTGCTCGGCCTGGTGTTCGGGGTGCTGATCGGCGGCTTCAGCGTCTGGTTCAGCTATCTCAAGAAGGCGCGGGAGGCCCGGCGCCTCAGGAACAAGGTCTGGGCGCTCGAGAACCAGCTCAACCTGATCCGCCAGCAGGAGGAGAAGGCGCAGGCCGAACGGCAGGCGGCAGGGCGCGCCGTCGCCGTGCCCCGTGCCGCCGCCTGAGGCCCCCCTCCGGCGGGACCGGCCAGCGACCGGCAGGGGTCGTCGTCGGACCGGCGATGCAGACGGAGCCGGCACCATGTCCTTTGCCGTCTATCCGAGCCTGAACGACGCGGTGGCGTTCGTCACCGGCGGTGCGTCGGGGATTGGCGCCGAGATCGTCCGGGCGTTCGCGGCCCAGGGCTCGAGGGTCGGCTTCGTCGACATCGATGGCGAGCGGGGTGCTGCACTCGCGACCGACCTGGAAGGGCAGGGGGCGCGGATCCGGTTCGAGGCGTGCGACCTCCGCGACATCGAGGCCTTGAAGCGGACGTTCAGGGCGCTCGAGGCTGCGCTCGGCCCGGCGACGGTCCTGGTCAACAACGCCGCGCGCGACGACCGGCACACCTGGCAGGACGTGACGCCGGCGTACTACGACGAGCGGATCGCGACCAACCTCCGCCACATGCTGTTCGCCATCCAGGCGGTCGCGCCGGGCATGATCGCCGCCGGCAAGGGTGCGATCATCAACCTCGGGTCCAACTCATGGTGGGAGGCGGCCGGCGGCATGCCGGTCTACACCTCCGCCAAGGCGGCGGTCCACGGCATGACCCGCTCCTTCGCCCGCGACCTCGGCCCGCACCGGATCCGGGTCAACACGGTCGTGCCCGGCTGGGTGATGACCGAGCGGCAGAAGCGGCTCTGGGTGACGCCGGAGGCGCTCGAGCGCCATCGGCAGAGACAGTGCCTGCCCGACCTGATCGACCCGGTCTACGTCGCCCGGGTGGTGCTGTTCCTCGCCTCCGACGACGCGGCGATGTGTACGGCCAACAACTACATGGTCGAGGCCGGATCGATCTGACGGCCGGCGAGGCGCGTCGCGGCGCGAGGCGGCGGACGGGCGTTCCCCACGAGCGGGCGCTGCGGTCAGATCGGCGACAGCACGTGGATGACCCGCCTCGCGATCATGTCCTTGGTCCTGGCGGCGTAGGCGGCCATGTGCGGCGCCGTGGCGTGCGCCTTCAGCGCCTCCAGGCTTTCCCATTTCTCCACCACCACGAAGGTGTCGTCGCCGAACCGGGTCTGGACGTCGCCGGCATCGGCATGGTCGACCGTCGCGACGTATTCGATGCAGCCGTCTTCGGCATGAACGGCCGGCACGTTGGCGCGGAAGGCGTCGAGGATCTCCTCGCGCTTCCCCGGCTTCGCGGTGATGATCGCCAGCACATGAACCATCTGCATGAGAGCGCCTCCCTGGGCTGCCGCCGGTCCGTTCCGTCGTCGCGCGTCCGACCATAGGGAGAAGGGGCGGGCTCGTCAGCAACCGGTCGCCCGGCGCGCAGATCCTCAGCGGAGCTCATGCCGAGGCCCGCTATCCATGACCATCAGGCGGGCCGTGCAGCCGTTAGAGCAATTTCCGATGAGACAGAACCGCATCGCGCCGCGACGTCCTTCCGCTCATCGGAAGAAAATCGCTCTATTTCAATGGACAGAGCGGATTCGCCCGATCGGAACCGCTTGCAGGCGGTTCCGTCATATCGGGATCCGCTCTAGACGGAGAGCCGGCTGTCGGGGCCGAGCCAGAAGGCGGCGCCGCCGGCGGCCGGATCAGGCATCCTTGTTCGCTTCGTAGTAGGCGCGCAGGACGGCGTTCATCCGCGTCTGCCAGCCCCGGCCCCGCCGCTTGAACCACGCGAGCACGTCAGCGTCGATCCGGATGCCGGTGTGCTTCTTGCCGAGCACCGGTGGCTCG
>DASUSF010000278.1:0-2756 GCA_036375275.1 Geminicoccaceae bacterium
GGGCTCCAGACCGCTCGCGAGCACGATGCCCTCGGCCCAGGCGCTCTTGCCCGAGCGCGCCCCGCCGAGCACCAGGGTCAGCTTCCCGAGACCGGCCATCGATGGCTAGCATCCGACGGGAAAAGCCGCCCCGCCGCGAGCCGCGGCAGGGCGGAAAGCTACGAGGAATCGCCCAAGGAAGGGTGCGGACCGGCCGTCCGACCGGCCGCGCAGGTAACGATGCAACGCCCGTGCCACCAGCCACGCCCGCCCGCCGGAGCCGGGTGGCCACGTCAGACGACGTTGTGGATCGCCGCGTCCTTGACCTCCTTGTCGACGTAGGGCTCGAAGCGCTCGAAGTTCTGCTCGAACCGGGCGGCCAGATCGCGCGCCTTCCGGTCGTACTCGTCCTTGTCCGCCCAGGCGTCGCGCGGGTTCAGGATCTCCTCCGGCACACCCGGGCAGGACTCCGGGATCAGGAGCCCGAAGGTCGGATCGGGCCGCATCGGCACGTCGTCGAGCTCGCCCTCGAGGGCCGCGTGCAGCATCGCGCGGGTGTGCTTCAGCCTGACCCGCTCGCCCGTGCCGTAGGGGCCGCCGCTCCAGCCGGTGTTCACCAGCCAGCAGTCCGCCTCGTGCTTGTGCATGAACTCGCGCAGCATCTCGCCATACACGGTCGGGTGACGCGGCATGAACGGCGCGCCGAAGCAGGTGGAGAACGTCGCCTGCGGCTCGCTGACGCCGCGCTCGGTGCCCGCGACGCGCGCGGTGTAGCCCGAGAGGAAGTGGTACATCGCCTGCTGCGGGGTCAGCTTGCTGATCGGGGGCAGGACCCCGAAGGCATCGGCGGTCAGCATCACGATGTGGTCGGGGTGGCCGGCGGTGCCGTCGCCGCTCGCATTCGGGATGAAGTTGAGCGGATAGGACGAGCGGGTATTCTCGGTCAGCTCGCCGTCGTCGAAGTCGATCCGGCCGCTGGTCGGATCGAACACCACGTTCTCCAGGATCGCGCCGAAGCGGGTCGAGGCGCGGAAGATCTGGGGCTCGTCCTTCTCGCTCAGCCGGATCACCTTGGCGTAGCAGCCGCCCTCGAAGTTGAAGATGCCGCGCTCGCTCCAGCCGTGCTCGTCGTCGCCGATCAGGGTGCGGTCCGGATCCGCGGACAACGTGGTCTTGCCGGTGCCGGACAGGCCGAAGAACACGGCCACGTCCCCGCGCTTGCCGATGTTGGCCGAGCAGTGCATCGGCATCACGCCCTGGTCGGGCAGGATGAAGTTCAGCACGCCGAAGATCGACTTCTTGATCTCGCCGGCGTAGCGGGTGCCGCAGATCAGGATGGTGCGCGAGGAGAAGTCGACCGCGATCAGGGCTTCGGATGCGGTGCCGTCGCTCTCCGGGTCGAGCTGCAGGCCGGCGAGGTCGATCACCGTGAAGCCGGGTTGGAAGCCGCCGAGCTCCTCGAGGGGCGGGCGGATGAACATGTTGCGCGCGAACAGGTTGTGCCAGGCGTTCTCGGTGACGACGCGGACCGACAGGCGATAGGCCGGATCGGCGCCGGCGTAGAGGTCCTGGACGAACAGGTCCTTGCCGGCGACGTAGGCGCGCGCCTTTCGCCAGACCCGGGCCAACGTGTCCTTGGCGATCGCCTGGTTGACCTCGCCCCAGTCGATCGCCTCGTGGACGCCCGGCTCGTCGAGGATGAACTTGTCCTTGGGCGACCGCCCGGTGTAGCGGCCGGTCTCGCAGGCGAGCGCCCCGCCGGTCACGAGATGGCCCTCGCCGCGGCGCACCGCGAGCTCGACCAGGGGAGCGGTCGGCAGGTTCCAGTGGACCGTGCCCGGCGCTTGAAAACTCAGATCCTCCAGCCCGAAGCGGCTGATGGCGGGACCGACCTGCTCCACGATGAATCCCTTCGGCTGGCTGAATCGCGGGCTGCCTCTGGCGCAACGCGAGGCAGGAGGAGGAAGTTCAATCGGCTCGCGCGCGGCCGGTCAAGGGTTCAGGCGACATCATGGTGCGGCTGCTCGCGCGCGACCTTGACCAGGCGGACCAGCTCGGCCCGCGCGGCCGCCGCCGTCTCGATCCGCCGCGCGAACGTCAGCCGCGCGGTCCGACCCCCTCGGCGGAGGTCGAGACCCTCGGGATCGATCCCGGTCATGGTCCAGCCGTCGCCGTCCTGGCCGAGTAGCCGGGTCGCGTACAGTTGGAGCGCGTCGGCGTGGTCCTGGTTCATGTGGTCGACGATCCCGGCCTCCGCATCCGCCAGCTCCGTTGCGGGCGGAGTCAGGATCGCGGGCGCGTCCAGCCAGTGGATCCGGCCGAAGCCCGCCACCAGATGGGCCCGCTCGGGAGTGAAGCAGAAGACCCGGAAATCCTTGAAGCCGGCGTACATCGACGCGCTCGGGTGCCGGCTGAGGAAGCGCCGCCGCGCCTCCGGGGCGGGGTCGGGGGCAGCGCGCCCGATCAGGGTCGCCCGCTCGCCGGCGAGCGCGTCCTCGCCGCCGCCCGTGGCGTCGAACAGGAGCGACGCCGCGGGATCGGCCTCGAGGTTCCGGGTGTGGTCCGCGAGCGCGGAGAGCAGGAGCAATGGCCGCCCGGCCTGGTCGGTCGCCGCGAGCACGAGCGAGACGTAGGGGACGCCGCCGTGGCTTCTGAGCCGCGTGCCGAGCGCGGCCCGGTCGATCGTACGCACGATCCGGCGGACGTTCAGGGCGGGATCCTCGGCCATGAGTCGACCGTGGGACCACCCGGACCATCCGTCAAGGCGGCGCATTCCG
>DASUSF010000279.1:0-4793 GCA_036375275.1 Geminicoccaceae bacterium
CACGTCGAGGACCCGCGGGCGATCGCCGCCGGCCATCGCCGCCCAGAGCTGTTCCGGTGTGATGAAGTATCGGCCCATGGCTCGGCTCCGAAAGAGGGTTTCCGGAGCGGCACTTGGGCTTGCGCCTGACGGGGCGGCCGCATCGGCCCCACGAGCGCGATCCTAGCCCCGGCGCGGGTCTGCCACAAGCTCGGAGCGGACGCGAGCGCGAGCGCCGGCGGTCAGGCGACCAGGTCCCTCACGTAGCGGGGCAGGGCGAAGGCGGGGCCGTGGATCTCGGGCAGGTAGTAGCGGGTGTCGAGGCCCGCCGCCCCGAACCGGGCGGAAAGGGTCTCGAGCGAGACCTCGCGGTGAGCCGCCTCGTCGCTCGCCCAGCCGAAGGCCATGGGCCCGCCGACGTAGCCGGGCACCGTCGCGAGGTAGCAGGTGACGTCGCTGAACAGCGGCCGGAGCTTCGCGATCGAGGTCCGGAGCTCGCCCGGCTGGACGAACGGGACGCCGTTCTGGGTGACCAGGATGCCGCCCGGGTTCAGGACCTTCTTCGCCCCGGCGTAGAACGCATCGCTGAACAGCGCGGCGCCGGGCCCGATCGGGTCCGTGGCGTCGCTGATCACGACGTCGAAGCGGGCGGCGGTGCGCTCGAGGTAGCGCACGCCGTCGTCGATCACGAGGTCGAGCCGCGGGTCGTCGAACGCGCCCTTCGAGATCCCCGGCAGGTGCTCCCGGCAGAGGTCGACCACGCCCCGGTCGATCTCGACCATGGTCACGTGCTCGACCGTCCCGTGCTTCAAGACCTCCTCCAGCATGCCGCCGTCGCCGCCGCCGACGATCAGGACACGACGGGCCGCGCCGTGGGCCAGGATCGGCACGTGCGCCAGCATCTCGTGGTAGATGAACTCGTCGCGCTCGGTGGTCTGGAGCACGCCGTCGAGGTAGAGCGCCCGGCCGAAGAAGCCGTTCTCGACGATCGCGAGGTGATGGTGCTCGCTCCGCTGCTCGTAGAGGACCCGCTCCACCCGGAGCGAGAAGCGGAAGTCCTCGTGCAGGGTCTCCTCGATCCAGCCCATGGCGCCTGCCTCCCCTCCCGTTCTGCCGCGCGCCGGATCTGGCGGAGGCCCGCTCGTGGCCACGGCGGTGCGCGGCGGTGCGCGGGCCCGCGCCGTCTTCAGTTCTTGGTCGCGCCCGAGGTCAGGCCCGCGATGTAGTAGTCCATGAGGAAGGCGTAGAGGATCACGGGCGGGGCGGGCCCGCGATCCTACGAACGACGGCGACGGGGCACAACCCGCGCCGGCCTGCCTCGGTCGTCGTCGCCTCAGCCGCCGGGGAGGGTCACCGACGGCAGCGCGTCGAGCACCAGGCGCTCGAACTCGCCGTTGGGCTGGCAGGTGGTGCCGATCTCGAAGCTCGCCGTCTCGCCGGTCCCGAAGCGGATGGTCTCGTCGCCGAGCGGCCGGCCGCGGCCCGGGGCGAGCGCCTTCTTGGTCAGGGCATAGTCGGAGGTGGTCCGGACCACCGTCGCGGACCCGCGCTCGCTCACGTCGACGCTCAGGACCGCGTTCAGGTCCATCTCGCGCTCGACGTCGACGATCCGCCCGTTCAGCCGGCGCTCGAACGAGGCGGACGGCGCCGCCGCGGGCGTGCTCTCGAGGCCGTCGTCGTCGTAGGTCACGATCCAGCCGCAGTCGATGTACGGCGCCGGATCGCCCCAGTAGATCGCGACGATCCGGCCCGCCTCCTGGTCGCTGGTCTGGATCTCGAGGCCCTGCTGGACCAGCCGGTCGACGACGTTGCCGAACACCAGGAAGCGCGGCTGGCCGACATAGGCGCCGGGCACCACCGCCGGCGGGCTGGACGGCGGCAGGTAGGCCATCTCCGGCCGGTCCCCGCCGAACGACGTGCCGATGCAGCCGCCGACCGCCAGCGCGCCGAGAACGCCGATGCCGGTTCTGCCGCGCATGCTGCGACCTCCCCTATTGTGCCGAACCCAACGGATCAGCAGCCGTCCGGTTCCGGAGGGGCGGGCCGGCATCCGGCGGGCGCCGGGCAGCCATGGACCAGGCCGGACGCGACGAGCGGGGCGCGAGCCGTCCGAGCCCGGCTGAGGAGAAGGGGTCGCTGAACGGGGGCCCTGAGGTCGTGGCTCTCGGGACCGCACGATCCCTGCCCGGCCGGGCGGCAGCTCTTTGGCCCCTTTCTCCGTCCACCTGTCGATGCGACCCGCCGATGACCAGGTCTTGCTTTCCTGGCCGGTCGGATTGAGACTCGACCCTCGTCCCGGAAGTGAAAGATCCGGCCGGAAGAGGAGACGCAGATGGCGCGGAAGCCCGAGAGAGATATAGAGAAAGATTACCCCGTGACGGAATTCGTCACCAAGCTCCGACGGCTGGCGGATGCGCTGGAGAAGGGGCAGCGCTTCGAGATCCAGATCGCAGGTGAAAGAATATGGGTGCCTGCGCGCGCGACCTACAACGTAGAACATGAACGCAGCGAAGACGAGGAAGAGATCGAGTTCCAGATCAAATGGTCGGTCAAATAGAATGGAAGAATTCTAGTCGCGGTCGCACGCCGGCTTGTACATCGTACTCGCCAAGAGCCCCGGTCTTATCCGCTACCCGCGCCGGGAAGCATGTATCAGGGCCGCTTGCCATTTTCCGCCACGCTCACGGATGATCGGCCATCGAGCCCTCACCGTGACCTCGACGTGACAGCTCGATCTGGCTGGAGATGGCCGGGCCGAGGCGGGGAGGACTGGCCCTTCGTCCGCAGGGAACGAGATGGTGGGCGGTACTGGGATTGAACCAGTGACCCCTCGCGTGTGAAGCGAGTGCTCTCCCGCTGAGCTAACCGCCCGCCCGTCGCCCGCTATTAGGGCTGGCCCGAGAGGCATGTCAAGCCGATGTCGGGGCGGGCGTTCCGGCTCGGCGGACGGCGCTCCACTGTTGCCCCGCTCCGCCCGCCCGGGCCAATAAGGGGGCGACCACCGATCGGGGGCCGGGCCATGACAGCAGGGCACATCCTGGCGATCGACCAGGGCACGACCAGCACACGGGCGATCGTCTTCGACCGCCTCGGGCAGCCGGTCGCCACGGCGCAGCGCGAGTTCGAGCAGCACTTCCCGAGAAGCGGCTGGGTCGAGCACGACCTCGAGACGATCTGGCGGGACACCCTCGCGATGAGCGAGGCGGCGATCCGGCAGGCCGGCCTCGAGACCGGCGACATCGCCGCGATCGGCATCACCAACCAGCGGGAGACGACCTGCCTCTGGGACCGCTCGAGCGGCGAGCCGGTGCACCGCGCGATCGTGTGGCAGGACCGGCGGACCGCCGGGCTGTGCCGCACCCTCGCCGCGGACGGGCAGGAGACGCTGGTCCGGGAGCGGACCGGCCTCGTCATCGATCCGTACTTCTCCGCGACCAAGCTCGCCTGGCTGCTGGACGAGGTGCCGGGCGCGCGCGCCGCGGCCGAGCGGGGCGACCTCGCCTTCGGCACCATCGACAGCTTCCTGCTCTGGCGCCTGACCGGCGGCAAGGTCCACGCGACCGACGCCTCCAACGCGTCGCGCACCATGCTCTTCAACATCCACCGCCAGGACTGGGACGACGACCTGCTCGCGATCCTGAACATCCCGCGCACGGTCCTGCCCGAGGTCAGAGACTGCAGCACCCTGTTCGGCACGACGCCGGCAGCGATGTTCGGCCGTCCGCTGCCCGTCACCGGGATCGCCGGCGACCAGCAGGCGGCGGCCGTCGGCCAGGCCTGCTTCGCGCCCGGCATGCTCAAGAGCACCTACGGCACCGGCTGCTTCGCGCTCCTGAACACCGGCAGCGAGCCGGTGCCGTCCCGCCACCGGCTGCTGACCACGGTCGCCTACCGGCTGGGGGGCGACGTGACCTACTGCCTGGAGGGCAGCATCTTCGTCGCCGGCGCGGCCGTGCAGTGGCTCCGCGATTCGGTACGGATGTGCGAGCGCGCCGCCGACACCGAGCGTCTCGCCATGGAGGTCGACGAAACCGGCGGGGTGTACGTCGTCCCGGCGTTCGTCGGCCTCGGCGCGCCGCACTGGGACCCGGATGCGCGCGGCGCGATCTTCGGCCTGACCCGGGCCACCGGCGTGCCGCACATCGCGCGCGCCGTCCTGGAAGCGGTCGGCTACCAGACCCGCGACCTGATCAGCGCCATGGACGCCGACCTCGAGGGACGCCGGATCCGGCCGCAGGCGGTCCGGGTCGACGGCGGCATGGTCGCGAACAACTGGCTGTGCCAGTTCCTGGCCGACTGCCTCGACCTTCCGGTCGAGCGGCCGGAGATCACCGAGACCACCGCGCTCGGGGCGGCCTGCCTCGCCGGGCTCGAGGTCGGGCTGTACGACTCGCTGGACGCGGTCGCCGGCGCCTGGCGGCGCGAGCGCCGGTTCGATCCGGCGATGGACGAAGGTCGACGCGACGCCCTCTACGCCGGCTGGCGCGACGCCGTCCGCCGCACCCTGAGCGCGACCTGAGGGGAGGCCATGGCCGGGCGGACCTTCGACCTCCTGGTGGTCGGCGGCGGCATCAACGGCACCGGCATCGCGCGCGACGCCGCCGGCCGCGGGCTCCGCGTCCTCCTGGTCGAGCAGGACGACCTCGCGGGCCATACCTCCTCGGCCAGCAGCAAGCTGATCCACGGCGGACTCCGCTACCTCGAGCACTACGAGTTCCGGCTGGTCCGGGAGGCGCTGATCGAGCGCGAGGTGCTCCTGAACCTCGCGCCGCACATCATCTGGCCGCTCCGCTTCGTCCTTCCACACAGCCCCG
>DASUSF010000280.1:0-11889 GCA_036375275.1 Geminicoccaceae bacterium
ATGCTGCTCACCCATCGCATGCTCGGCACCTACCGCACCAAGGTAGACGTCTACATCGCGCTCAACGAGTTCATGCGGCAGAAGCACATCGCGGGCGGCATCCCGGCCGAGCGGATCGCGATCAAGCCGAACTTCATCCCGAGGGACCCCGGCATCGGGGACGGCAGCGGCGGCTACACCCTGTTCGTCGCCCGGCTGACCGAGGAGAAGGGGGTCGATGTCCTGCTCGCGGCGTGGGAGCGGCTGGGCGGGCGGATCCCGCTCCGGATCATGGGCGACGGCCCGATGAGCGACGTCGTCGCCAGGGCTGCGGAGCGGCTGCCGGGCGTGACCTACCTCGGCCGCCAGCCGATCGACGAGTTCTACCGGTCGCTCGGCGAGGCGAGCTTCTTCATCTTCACCTCGACCTGGTACGAGGGCTTCCCGCGCACGATCATCGAGAGCTACGCCCGGGGCGTGCCGATCGTCGCCTCCGCGATCGGCCCGATCGCGGAGGTCGTGGTCAACGGCGAGACCGGCCTGCACTTCCGGACCGGCGATGCCGCCGACCTCGTCGACAAGGTGACCTGGCTCGCCGAGCATCCGGAGACGCTGCGCTCCATGCGCGCGGCGGCGCGGCGCGAGTTCGAGACCAAGTTCACCGCCGAGGCCAACCGGGAGCAGATCATCCGCCTGTACGAGCGGGCGATCGCGGAGCGGCGGGCGCGGGCCGGCGGCGGGTGAGCGCCGCCGACGAGGACGCGATCGACCTGTTCGCGTCCCTCCCGCGCCAGGGGCCCGGCTCGGCGGCCGCGACCGGCGAGGCCCTGGCGCGCCTCGGGCCGCTGCCGGACGCGCCGCGGACGGTCGACCTCGGCTGCGGCTCGGGGGCTGCGACGCTGGTGCTGGCGGAGCGCCTCGGCAGCCGGATCGTGGCGGTCGACCGCGAGCCCCGGCTGCTACGGACGCTCGGGGCGGCGGCCGCGGCGCGCGGCCTCGCGCACCTGATCGAGCCCCTGGAGCAGGACTTCGCGAGCCTCCGCCTCGCGCCCGGCAGCTTCGACCTGCTCTGGTCGGAGGGTGCGATCTACACGCTCGGCCTGGAAGCGGGGCTCGGTCGCTGGCGGGTCCTGCTGGCGCCGGGCGGCAAGGCCGCGGTCAGCGACCTCGCGTTCCTCGACGACCACCCGCCGCCCGAGGTCGCCGCGTTCTGGCGCGCGGCCTACCCGAGCGTCGCCGGGCTCGACGAGAACGCCCGGCGGATCGCCCGCGCCGGCTTCGCCGTGCTCGACCGGTTCGTGCTGCCGGAGGCGGCGTGGTGGCGCGAGTTCTACGTCCCGCTGCTCGAGCGCTGCGCCGCGCTGGAAGCCGGCGCGGGCCCGGCCCTCTCGGAGCTGATCGCCGGCCAGCGGCGGGAGATCGAGCTGTTCCGCCGCCATCACGCGCGCTACGGCTACGTGTTCTGGCTGCTCCAGCGCGGGGGGTGACGCGATACCCGCCTAGCCTAGCGTCGCTCCCACGGCCCCGGGCCGCCGCGCCGGGTCCAGGTCGGCGGGATGCGCGACCGGCCGGCGCGCTTGGCCTGGACCGCCTTCTGGTCGCGGAACAGCCAGATCAGCGCCATCCCCGCGACGAAGCCGCCGGCGTGGGCCCAGAACGCCACCCCGCCCTCCGCGGTATCGGCGAGCGCCCCCGAGATCAGCTGGAAGACGAACCAGAACACCAGGAGCCAGCCGGCCTTGAGCTGATGGATGAACAGCAGGCCGAACGGGATCAGGACGTAGACCCGGGCATGGGGAAACAGCATGAGGTAGGCGCCGAGGACGCCGCTGATCGCCCCGCTGGCGCCGATCATGGGGATCTCGGAGCCCGGGTCGGGCAGCGCCTGGGCGAGTGCCGCGGCGATCCCGCAGAGCAGGTAGAAGACGAGGAAGCGGCCGTGGCCGCACACGTCCTCGATGTTGTTCCCGAAGATCCAGAGGAAGAGCATGTTGCCGGCGAGATGCATGATCCCGCCGTGCAGGAACATCGAGCTGATCAGCGTGGCCGTGCTCGGGATGACGGCGATCTCGGGCGGCAGGCTCGCCTGGTCGAAGAACACCGCGGGGATGAAGCCGAAGCTGTAGACGGCGGCATGCCCGACGCGCGGCGGCAGCGAGACCTGCCAGAAGAAGACCAGGACGCAGGCGGCGATCAGCGCGACCGTCAGGTAGGGCGTGCGGACGGTCGGGTTGTCGTCGTAGAGCGGGATCATCGGGTGGGGCGATCTCGGGCACGGGCGGGCGCTTGCGCGCATCCCCACCATGTGGGGCCGGCGACCGGCCGCGGCTACGTCCCGGCCCCGGCCGCCGTCACCGGCTCACCGAAGGACAGCAGGCAGCCGTCCGGGTCTCTCACGTGGAACTCGCGCATCCCGTGGGGCTGGTCGAAGGGTGCCGGAGGCGTCCCGCCGGCAGCGCCCCGGGCCTCGGCGCGAGGTCCGCGTGCAGTCGGTCGCGCCCGCGACGGAATTGGATCGAGATGCTGGTCGCCGTCGCGCGCCTCCGGGTCGTCGGTCGCGATGGAATGGTGTGCGGCCTCGCCCTGGGCCGTCGCGATAGGGCGAGGATGCGCGCACGTCCCGGGGCGGGACGATGCCGACCGCGTCCTCGATGACCGGGGCGGGTACGTCCGGCCGCCGGTTCGCGGTCAGCCGACCTCCCGCCAGACCACGTCGGCGATCCGATCCACCTCGTGTTCGTCCATCGCGCGGTGCATCGGCAGGCTGAGGATCCGGCGACTCTCCCGCGCGGTCACGGGCGCATCACCGCCCAGCTCGCGGAACGCCGGCTGCTCGAGCAGGCTCGGGTAATGCACCGTGCTGTCGACGTTGGCGTCGGCGAGCGCGGCGCGGAGCCGGTCTCGCTTGGCCGCGGCCACCCGGATCGGGAAGATGTACCAGGAGGTCTGATCGTTGGAGCGCGGCAGGAGCTGCACGGTCTCGAGCGGGGTCAGGCGCTCGTAGTAGCGCTCCGCGATCCGGGCGCGGTGGCCGACGATCTCGTCGAGCTCCTCGAATCCGGCGTAGGCGATCGCGGCGGCGACGTCGTCGATCTTGTACTTGTAGCCGATCCGATTGACCAGCTGGGGTGGGCTCACACCGGCGGCGATGGTCCGATTGAAGGTGTCCTTGGCGAGGCCGAGGAAGGCGAGCTGGTTGATCTCCTCGCGCCGGCTGCCGTCCCGGTAGAGCAGGAGCCCGCCGTTGCAGCTCGCGAGCTGCTTGGTCGGCGCGAAGCTGAAGGCGGCGAACTCGGCGTCGGCCGCGATGATCCGCCCGCCGTGGCGCGAGCCGAAGCCGTGCGCGGCGTCCTCGATCACGGTGATGCCGCGGCCCTCGACCAGCTCCCGGATCCCGCCGAAGTCGCGGGCCGGGCCGGCGTAATGCATCGGGATGACGGCGCGGGTGCGCGGGCTCAGCACCCGCTCGACCGTCGCCGCGCTGATCGTCATGGTCTCCGGGTCGACGTCCGCGAACACCGGCGTCGCGCCGCAGTAGGCCGCGACCACGGCGGTCGAGACGTAGGTGAACGCCGGCACCACGACCTCGTCCCCCGGCCTCACACCCGCGGCGAGGAGGGCGAGATGCATAGCGCCCGTGCAACTCGAGGTTGCTAAGACATTGGTCCGGCCGTCGTACAGCTCGTCGGCGACCGCGCGCTCCAGCGCCTGCGCCACCGGGCCGTAGCCCCACCAGCCCGAGCGCATCACCTCCTCGACGTAGGCGACGGCGTTGCGGTGCAGCGACGGCTTGGAGACCAGGGTTGGCTTGAGTGCCGGGCGCGACCAAGGCGCGCCCTGATCGGTCACCGGCGCCTCGATCCTCAATCCGACCACGCTCACAGCCCTGGCTCCCCTGCGAAACAGAATGAATCCGTGCTTCTTTCCTGCAGCGTAGGGCTTCGGGCAGGGCGATGCCAGCCGCAATCGCAGCGCGAATTCGCTTTCCGACCCGGAGACTGGCACAGATGCCACAGGTGCGGCTCCGAGGCCCGCTCGCAGGCGGGACGCACGATCGGGACGGACATGATCGGGGTCATGGTGGGCGATCGCCTGCTGGCCGAGGGCAACCCGAAGTGAGAGACGTCGACGGTGTCGGCGGCGACGCCGACGGCCGGAAGTCTGCCGGCCGCGCCTCTAGAACCCGTTAACAGCAGATCATGGCTCGTCTCAAGGGGGATCCGGTTACGGATCAAAGGGTGGAGGCCAGGCTCGTCGTGCGCGGCACGACGAGCCCATGTCCCGGATCTCGATCCCGCCGTGGGCGCGACCCCGGCGCCCAGAGTGGGGACGCCCGCAACCGGATCGTCGCGCCCGACCAGGATCTCCGATTCGGCGGCCCCCTGGTCAGGGGCGCGCGTGGGGCCGCTCCATCAGGAGGAGCGCGTGGCCGTCGGGGTCCCGGGCCAGCAGGCCCTCGGCGAAGCCGAGGCCGCCGTCCGGCAGCTTCGTCGGGCCCTGCGAGACGATGGCCGTCCGTCCGGCGCGTAGCAACCGCTCCGCCTGATCGGCCTCGTGGACGTCGAGGTTGACCTGCCAGTGCCAGAGGTCGCTCGCGCGGGTATCGGGCGGGAACGGGCGGCCGTCGGCGGGCGCCAGGTATTCGAGCAGCTCCACGCCCGGGCCGTCGGGCGCCCGGAGCGCGGTGATCCTGAGCCGCGCGCCGAAGACGTTGTTGAGCCGCTCCTGCTCGATGCCGTAGTTCACGCTCCGGCCCTGGACCTCAAGGCCCAGCAGGTCCCGGTAGAAGCCGAGGCTGGTCTCGGTATCCTCGACCACGATCGCGGTGTGGTCGATGCCGAGGAACAGGCGCTCGCTCGGCTCGTGCCATCTG
This sequence comes from Geminicoccaceae bacterium, assembly GCA_036375275.1. Classification (GTDB taxonomy): domain Bacteria; phylum Pseudomonadota; class Alphaproteobacteria; order Geminicoccales; family Geminicoccaceae; genus DASUSF01. Next base: position 4,853 of record DASUSF010000280.1, read on the forward strand.
GGGTCGCCCTTGCCCTCGGGGAACGCGAGGATCTCGAGCGGATTGCCGTCCGGGTCCTTGAAGTAGAAGGCCTCGATGCCGCCCGCGTTCGGGTTCCAGTCGGGCAGCCGCTGCGGCGCCGGCGAGGCGTAGGTGACGTCGTGCCGGCGGAGCCAGGCGAAGGCGCGCTCCATGTCGCTGACGATGATGGCGACGTGCTGGAACCAGAGATCGTTGCTGCGCGAGTCGACCGGGATCGGGCGGCCCTTCGGCGTCAGCACCTCCATGAGCTCGATCGCCTCGCTGCCGAGGCGCAGGCGCGCGACGCGCATCCTGAGGCCGAAGACGCCCATCAGGTGCTCGTACGGCTCGCCCCAGACCTCGACCTCGGACACCTTCTCGAAGGTCAGCACGCCCTCGTAGAAGGCGAGCGCGCGGTCCAGGTCGCTGACCGTGATGGTCACCGACTCGACGGCCTGCACGAAGCGGCTCGCGGGGGCGCCGCCCGCCACCAGACCCCGGAGCGGGACGGCGGTCGCGAGGAGCAGCGCGAACAGGGCGAGCGGGAGGAGGCGGCGGGTCATGGCCGGACCTCCCGCGCGAGGTGCTGGCCGAGGCGGAGGCCCCAGGCGTAGATCGTGAGCGCGGGGTTCACCCGGCTGGACCGCGGCAGGACGCTGCCATCGCCGACGTAGAGCCCTTGCATGCCGTGCACCCTGCCGTCCGGATCGACCACGCTCGTGCCGGGCTCGCGGCCGGTCACCATCGAGCCGAGCGCGTGCGCGCTGCCGGCGAGACCGAGATGGCGATCGATCCCCGCCAGCCCGGCGTGGCGGAGACGCTTGGTGAAGTCCCGGATCGCCTGGCCGTGCTCGGCCTGCGCCGGCGGCAGGCGCTCCAGGCTGTAGTCCACCATGGGCACGCCACCGCCGCCGCCGGAGACGATCCGGTTGCCCGGGTGCGAGCCGTCCTCGGTCGTGACGAAGAAGCCGAGCGCCCGGGCACCGATCGCCTCGGTGACGAACTTCGGCACCGCGCCGGGCAGCTGCGTCCCGAGGATGTCGCCGTCCAGCCAGCCCAGGCACTGCACGGTGGTGTGCGGGAAGCGGTCATTGAAGAAGATCGCCGTCTTGCGCAGCACGTCGTGATGGCTGAACGGCGAGAACGCGATGAGGGCGCTGTTCAGGTGCAGCTTGAAGTTGGCGCCGACCAGCGGGGCCGACGGCAGGCGCTCGCCGAGACCGGACGTGGCCAGGTGGTCCTGGAGGATCCGGGGCGAGGTCATGGCGCCGGCGGCGAGCACGACGGTCTTCGACCGGTGGTAGCTGCCGTCCCGGCAGACCACGCCCTCCATCGCCTCCGGCCCGCCGGGCGCGTGCAGCAGCGCGATCACCTCCTTCCTGGTCAGCAGGGTGCAGTTCGGCAGGTCGAGGACGGGTCCGATCAGGTTGCGCTCCGCGTCCGCCTTGTAGCCGCAGACCGAGGCGTAGCCATCGAAGTGCTTGGCCTCGCGCTCGTCGTTCAGGATCTCGCGCCTGAGCCCGAGCGGCAGGGCCTCCGGGCGCCACCCGGAGCCGTTCCGGGTGATCCGGTCGACCAGCGCCTGCAACTCCGGCTCGTTGTCGAACCGGTGGACCTGCAGCAGGCGCTCGGCCTCGTCGTAATAGGGCTCGATCTCGCTCCGGCCAAAGGGCCAGCCGAGGCACTGATGATCCGGGTCGGCCTCGAACTCGTGCGCCCCGAAGCGGAGCAGCGCGGCGCCGTACCATTTGGTCTTGCCGCCGACGTTGTAGTACTCCTCCGGCACCAGGTGGCCGCCGCGACCGTCGCGCCAGGGCTCCTTGTTCTTGAACTTGCCCTCCTTGAACACCTGCCTGGTGTCGAGCGTGCTGCCGTCGGTCGGCAGGTGACCGCCCTTCTCCAGCACCAGCACCTGCCGGCCGGCGCGGGCGAGCTCGTAGGCGACGGCGGCGCCGCCGGCCCCGGAGCCGACCACGATCACGTCATGGATCTGGTTGGACATCGTCTTGGCTTTCGTTCGGCCGCGGCGGTCAGCGCGCGGCGTGGCCACAACGGAAGATGCAGCGGCGGTGCGTCGCATGGTTCAGCTTGGCGCAGACGACGCGGGCGCCGCGGCCGAGCCGGCAGTAGGCCTCGGCGGCGAGCAGCATGCCGAGCGGCGGGGCGATGAAGTAGATCCACAGGCTCTGCCAGAGACCGCTCGAGAGCGCGGACGCGAACGAGCGCGCCGGGTTCAGGCTCATGCCCGAGAGCGGCGCCTCGAGCGTGATGAAGAGCGCGACGAGGCCGCCTGCGAACACCCCGGTGAAGCGCATCAGCCGCGGGTCGTTGGCGGTCAGCAGGACCACCGCCATCAGGCCGAACGCGATCGCGACCTCGGCGCCGAGAGCGACCAGCTCCCCGGACGGGCCGGGCACGGTCGCGATCGCCGAAACCGGCGGTGCGGTGAACGCCGCGCCGACCAGCGCTGCGACCGCGGCGATGCCGAGGACGCCACCCGTGAACTGGGCAAGGGCGTAGAACGCGGCATCGGCGCCCGCGATCCTGCCGAGCCGCCAGAAGGTCAGGGTCACCGCCGGGTTGAGGTGCGCGCCGGACTGCTGGCCCCAGGGCGAGTAGATCAGCGCGATCGCGGTGAGGCCCATCGCGAGGCCCATCAGCCCGCGGCGGAGCAGCGGGTCCGGCACCGCGCCGACGACCGCCGAGGAGGGGTGGAACAGGAGCGTCCCGAACAGGCCCGCCCCGACCATGAACAGGCCGAGCCCGGCCGCCTCCATCAGGTACTCCGGCCAGTGCCGGCGGAGCCCGTCGGCGGGACCGGTCGCGGGTCCGGCCTCGTCCGCGGGCGGGTCCTTGGGCAGGTCGTGCAGTGCCGGCTCGGGCCCGGCGACCAGGCAGTGGGTGATGCGCACCGGCCACTCCGGCAGGTCGATCGCGGGCATGGCCTCATCCTCCCGCTTCGAAGCCGGGGTAGAGGGTCATGCCACCGTCGACGAAGATGCTGGCGCCGGTGATGTAGTCGGCCTCGTCGGAGGCCAGCCAGGCGACCGCCCGCCCGATGTCGTCGGGCTCGCCGATCCGCTTGTACGGCACGAGCTTCATGAGCTCGGCATAGGCGTCGGGGGTCGCCCACGCCGACGTGTTGATCGGGGTGCGGATCGCGCCCGGGCAGACGCTGTTGACCCGGATGCGGTGGGGCGCGACCTCCTGGGCGATCGACTTCATCATCAGCATCACACCGCCCTTGGAGGCGGCGTAGTTGACGTGCCCGGCCCACGGGATGACCTCGTGCACCGAGCTGATGCAGACGATCTTCCCGGCGGCGGACGAGACCTCTGGGCGCACGCCCCGCCGCTTGAACTCCCGGACCGCCGCGCGCGCGCAGAGGAACTGGCCGGTGAGGTTGACGCCCAGCACCGTGTTCCACTGCGCGAGCGTCATGTCCTCCAGGCGCGCGTCCTTCTGCAGACCGGCGTTGTTGACCAGGATGTCGATGGTGCCGAACGCGTCGATCATCCGGGCGAACATGGCCTCGACCTGGTCCTCGCGGCTCACGTCCGCGTAGATGGCGAGCGCGTCGCTTCCTGCCTGGTGGATCCCGTCGACCACCTCCTCGGCCTGGTCGGCGCCGGCGACGTAGTTCACCACCACGTCCGCACCCGCCTCGCCCAGGGCGATCGCGATCGCCCTGCCGATGCCCGAGCTGGCGCCGGTCACCAGCGCCTTCTGCCCTTCGAGCCGCCGCCGGATCCGGGCGCGGCCCATCCCTCGCGGCGCCGGACGCGCCGCCTCGATCAGCATGTCCACACGACGTCTCCCGGAAAGCGCGCTCGGGCAAAGACCGAGTGCGCGGGCAGGGGTCCCGGCTGATGAAGCGCAGCCGCAGAAGCCCCTTCTCAACATCGACTTCAGTATGAGTTCCTTGAATCCGCTGCGGAAATGCCGAGCGTGAGCGGATTCGATAACCGGACGACATCGTGCCGGCTCAGCCGGGCTGGCGCCTGAAGGGGCAGGCCCGGAGCCATCGGCGTGGCGCCCGCGGCAGGCGTCGGACCGCCGCCTGGCGGAGGAGTCGTCATGGACGGGGGCGCCGCCGACGGGAGGTCGGCGGCAACGCCGTCTGGCCGGCGCTCAGCCGCCCGGGGTCTGCCTGTTCAGGCGCGCGATCGCCTGGAACAGAGAGCTGGAGACGCTCTCGAACAAGCTCGCTGAGTAACCCGTCGCCGCTCTATTAATCGATCTCATCGGGCCGGCAGGAGGTCAACCTAGCCCATCGGCCAGCGGCTGGCCGGGTCCACGCCCCTCCCGCCGTCCCGGCGGGGCATCAGCCGGTCGGCTCGCCCGCGTCCTCCATCGCCTTGAACACCTGCCGGGCCTGGGCGAAGGCCGAGTTGGCCGCCGGCACCCCGCAGTAGATCATCGCCTGGAGCAGCACCTCCTGGATCTCGGCCTTGGTCACGCCGTTCCGGATCGCGCCGCGGACGTGGAGCTTGAACTCGTCCTCCCTGCCCAGCGCGGTCAGCATGGCGAGGTTGAGGAGGCTCCGGGTCTTCCGCGGCAGGCCCTCGCGGCCCCAGACCGCGCCCCAGCAGTAGTCGGTGACCATCTCCTGGTAGGGGCGGTTGAAGTCGTCGGCGCTCTGCATCGACCGCTCGACGTGGTCCGGCCCCAGCACTGCTTTCCGGATCTCGAGCCCGCGCTCGAAGGTGTCGTCCGCCATGAAAGTCCTCCCGGTGTCGGCTCGCACTATGGCAGCGCCGGCACGGCCGCGCCATCCGGCGGGCGCTCAGCCGGTCCGGTTGATGAAGTCGATCAGCAGGTGGTTGAAGGTCACCGTCTGCTCGATGTTCAGCAGATGCGCGGCGTTCTCGATCACCTCGAGCTCCGCGTCCGGGATCCGGTCCCGGATCTCCTCGGCCTTGGCCGGCGGCGTCGCCGGGTCGTCCGCGCCGACCACGATCAGGGTCGGCACCCGGATGCCGCCGATCACGTCCCGGAGGTCCATGTCGCGGATCGCCGCGCAGCACCCGGCGTAGCCTTCGGCCGGGGTGCTGAGGATCATCTCGCGCACCCGCTGGATCGCGGGGTCGCCGCTGTTCCGGAAGGCGGGCGTGAACCAGCGCTCCACCACCGCATCGACCAGCGCGCCCATGCCCTGCTCGCGCGCCGTCCTGACCCGGTCGTCCCAGAGGTCCTTCGGCGCCATGTGGCAGGCGGTGGAGCAGAGCGTGAGGCTGACGAAGCGCTCCCCGTGCCGCGCGCCGAGCGCCTGGCCGACCATGCCGCCCTTGGACAGGCCGACGAAGTGCGCCCGCTCGATCCCGAGCGCGTCCATCAGGCCGAGCGCATCGTCGGCCAGCTGGTCGATCGTGTAGTCGCCGGGCGGCACGGCGCTCCGCCCGTGACCCCGGCTGTCGTAGCGGAGCACCCGGAACCGCTCGCCGAGGGTCGGCATCTGCGGGTCCCACATCTCGAGCGCCGTCCCGAGCGAGTTGCTCATCAGGATCGCCGGCGCGTCCTCGGGGCCCTGGAGGACGTAGTGCAGGCGGGTCGCCCCGACGTCGATCTCGGGCATGGCTCAGCTCTCCCTCGTGGCCGACGCGGACGAAGATGCTGCGTCTCACCAGCCACTAACCTGATGATTCTCGTGGGCTCTCGGCAGCCATAGGGGAAATCGTCCGGCTGATCCAGACCGTCAGGTGGCCAGCACGCGATCGACCAGCACGGCGGCGAGGCCGGTGTAGCTCTCCGGCGCGAGCAGGCGGCTGATCGTGCCGGGATCGAGATGGGCCCGGACCTCGTCCATGCCGTTCAGCACGTCGCCGAGATGGCGGCCGGACTCGACCGCCTCGCGGCACGCCGCGGCGATCAGATGGTGGGCCTCGCCGCGCCCGATCGCCGGCGCCAGCGCCATCATGACCGCCTCGGCCGAGATCAGGCCCCGGGTGAGGTCGAGGTTGCGGCGCATCGCGGCGCGATCGACCTCGAGCCCCTCGATCACGTCGCGGGTGTGGCGGAGCGCACCGGCGGCCAGCCCGAAGGCCTGCGGCAGCGCCAGCCACTCCGCATGCCAGGGGCCGGTCGCGCGCTCGTGGTCCTGGACCATGGCGCCGAGCATCACCGGCACGAGCTGGCGGAGGTTGGCGGCCGTCGCGAGCACGAACTCGGACGCGATCGGGTTGCGCTTCTGCGGCATGGTGCTGCTGCCGCCCCGCCCCGGCAGGTAGGGCTCGCGCGCCTCGTCGACCTCGCTCTGCATCAAGAGCGTGACGTCGTAGGCGATCTTGGCGAGGGACCCGCCGAGCAGGCCGAGCCAGGCCACCACCTCGGCGAAGCCGTCGCGGGCGGTGTGCCAGCCGATCGCCGGGGCGCTGAGCCCGAGCTCGCCCGCCAGGCCCTCGAGCACCGCGAGGCCGTCGTCGCCGAGCGAGGCGAGGGTCCCGGCCGCCCCGTAGAACTGGACCACCAGCACCCTCGGCCGGAGCTGATCGAGCCGGGCCCGGTGCCGGCGAAGGGGCGCGAGCCAGCCGGCGGCCTTGAAGCCGAAGGTCACGGGCAGGGCCTGCTGGAGATGGGTGCGTCCGGCGATCGGCGTGTCGCGCTCCCGCCGCGCGAGCTCCTCGAGGGCGCCTTCGAGCGCGCGCAGATCGGCTTCCAGGAGCGCGAGGCCGTCCCGGATCTGGAGGACGAGGCCGGTGTCGATGATGTCCTGGGTGGTCGCCCCCCAATGCACGTAGCGCGCCGCGACCGGCGCGCAGGCGGCGGACAGCGCCTTGACCAGCGGCACGATCGGATAGCCGGTGAGCAGCGTCGCGGGTCCGAGGCCGCCGGTCTCCAGCCGGTCGAGCCGGGCGCGCGCCGTGATCTCCTCCGCCGCGGCCTCCGGGATCAGCCCGAGCCGGGCCTGGGCGCGCGCGAGCGCCGCCTCGACGTCGAGCATCCGCTGGAGCCGCGCCTGGTCGTCGAACAGCGCGTTCATCGCGGCGGTCGAGAACAGCTCGCCCAGCACGCTGGAATCGATCGGGTGCACCGTCACC
>DASUSF010000281.1:0-9809 GCA_036375275.1 Geminicoccaceae bacterium
CCGACCGCCTCGCCCTGGTAGTTGTGCCACATCGTGAACAGGCCGCGCAGCACGCTGGCGCCGAGCAGCAGGCCCGCGGCCTGCCAGAGTGCCGCGCGCGCGGCCGCTTCGTCGCCGCCAGCGAGGAGCCCCTGCGCCGAATCCACGGCCCGCCCGAGAAACTGCGGGATCAGGAGCTGAAAGATCGCGGCGACGACCGTGGTGCAGACCGCGATCGCCAGGCCACGTCGGTAGTGGAGCGCCATGCGCAGCACGCGGCCGAGGATCCGGACGTCGGAGAGGGCCACGCCGGCGCCTGCGCGCGGCCTGGGCCGGGAGGGGATCGAGCTGGTGGACGACAAGGCCGACCTCGAGGACATCGGGGAACCGCTGGATGCCGACGCTCGTTCCGGGGCGCGGGAACGCCCGCGGAGCCGCGGCATCCATAGCGCCCGCAGCGCGTGACGCCAAAGTCTTCCGGCGGGTGCGGGGCCTGGCTAAGCTCGCGCCGTCTGCGGCGGGGCAGCCGGGCGGAACGGAGTGGCGCGCCGGCCGGCAAACGACAGGAGGAAAGGTCGGATCTCGTGAAGTTCGCACCGACCGGTCCGATCCGCAGGGCCCGCTGGCAGACGATCCTGGCGCGCGCCGGCAGCATCGTCGTCCTCGCCGCCGTGTCGGCCTGCGCCTCGCACCCGCCGCCGGTCACCGCACGCGCGCAGGGTCCCTACTTCGCTGCCCGTCCCGAGGCGTTCGAGGGCCGGGTGGTGGGCGCCGGCCATTGCGTCGACTTCGTCAAGGCGGCCGCCGGCGCGCCGCAGACGTCCGCCTGGCGCAAGGGCGCCCCGGTCCGCGGCAATCCGCACATCCAGCGCGGCACCGCCGTCGCCACGTTCGAGGCCGACGGCACCTACACCAATGCGTCGGGCAATCACGCCGCGATCTACCTGTATCAGGAAGAGCGCGGTATCTGGGTCTACGACCAGTGGCAGGGCCGGCCCGTGCACAAGCGGCTGATCCGCTTCGAGGGCGGTCGTGGCAGCGCCCGGGGCAGCAAGAGCAACGACGGCGACCGTTTCGCGGTCATCGGGTGACGCGCCCCCGGTGGGGGCGACCATTCCTGCTCTTCCGACCCGCGTCCGCGGCAGTGGAGCGAGCGGACGTCAGGCGCGGATCCAGGTCTCCGAGAACGCCAGCATCGCCGTGGTGATGGTGCGCCCCGCGATCTCGCGCGGCACCGGCTTGCCCGGCAGGTCACGACCGTTGACGGTGATGGTCGCGTCTTCGCAGCCGACGAACAGGCTCGGCATGTGGTGTCGGCCGGTCGCCGATCTGTCTGGCGGCAGGGCGAAGCAGAACGGCTCCCCGAGGCCGCTCCAGGTAAGACGTACGGTCAGCTCGCCGGCTGTCACCGTCTCGCTGTAGCTGCTGGCCGGATCGCCCGAGGCCGCGACGCTGTCGAGCTCCCGATAGACCAGCCCGTCGAGACCGGCCTGGCCCTTGAAGGCGCCGAAGTGGGAGACGAAGCCGGCGACCAGGTATCGCGCCAGCGCCTCGTTGTCGTGAAGGCAGAAGTTGCCCCGCTGCGCCGGCGGCGCGGCGTCCTCCGGCGACTGCAGCAGGACCATGGCGTGGCCACGGCCGTGCGGCGACAACACGACGCGGAAGAAGCTGGCGAGCGCGACGAACGGCCCGTCCGCCGTCTCCTTCAGCGAGATGCCGGGGTTCTCCCCGGACCAGTCGACGGTGCCGGGAAAGAGGATCGGATCGGCCATGGCGTCCTCGATGCGAGCGTTCGGGTCGGCCACCCTAGAGCGGATCCCGATATCGCGGAACCGCTCGTCGACGCGAAAGCGCTCCTCGGCTCGCTGCGCCGAGGGCCGTCGGAGGGCCGGTGGCGCGCGGCCGAGTCGCCCAGGGGCTATGGCACCGGCGATCCCGGCACAGGTCCGCTGTACCATCCGGCGCCGTAGCTGTAGACGAAGAACGCCAGGGCCGCGAACCCGACCCAGTACCAGACGCGGCCGTTGCTTGGATCCATCCCTGCCTCCACCGAGATCCGCACGCGCGAGCGGCTTCCGCCGTTCCTATGAACGGACGCGGGAACGGGCCAATTCCCTGCCGGGCCCCGTGATCGTGGATTCGGATGACGGCAGCCGGTACCATCAGCCGAGGACGAGCTGGCGGCGATGACGGTTCGGGTTCCGGGCCATGAAGGCGCTGGAGGCGGCGATGAGCAGACGATCGGTCGTGTCCTTGGCGAGCGCATGTCTCTGCGTCCTCCTCGCGAGCCAGGTCCAGGGCCAGCCACAGAGCGAGGCCGCCGCACTGCCGGAGGGCGCGGGCAGGCAGCTGGTCGAGAGCATCTGCACCGGCTGCCACCAGACCAATCAGATCACGCGGAGTTCCGGCTACAGCCGCGACGGCTGGCGGGAGCTGACCGGCACGATGATCGACCTCTCCGGCAGCCCGGAGGACCAGGGGCAGATCATCGACTACCTGGCGACGCACTTTCCGCCCAACACGAACCGCGCTCCCGACCTGGTGCCCGGCCCCCTGGAGATCGCGTTCAAGGAGTGGGTGGTGCCCACCCTCGGCCAGCGCTCGCGCGATCCGATCGAGGCGGCGGACGGTTCGATCTGGTGGGCCGGACAATGGGGCAACCTGATCGGACGCATCGACCCCGGGACCGGCGAGATGACGGAGTACCCGTTGCCGGACAACTCGATGCCGCACAGCGTGACGCTCGATGAGGGCGGCAACGTCTGGTACATGGGAAACAAGAACGGCACCATCGGGAGGCTCGACCCGAAGTCCGGCGAGATCACCGTCTTCGAGATGCCGGATCCCGCTGCGGAGGACCCGCACACCGGGATCTTCGACGATCGGGGCATCCTCTGGTTCACCCTCCAGCACAGCAACATGGTGGGCCGGCTGGATCCGGCGAGCGGCGAGGTCGAGCTCGCGGCCATGCCGACGCCGGGATCGAGGCCCTACGGCATCGAGGTGGACGCCGAGGGGGTGCCGTGGGTCGCCTGCAACGGCAGCAACTGCCTGGTCGAGGTCGACCCGGAGACGCTGGAGCTCAGCGAGGTCGAGCTGCCGGATCCGGAGACGACGGTCCGACGCCTCGACATCGCCGAGGACGGCATGATCTGGTACGTCAACTCGTCGAAGGGGCGGCTCGGCCGCTACGATCCCGCGACCGGCGAGATCGAGCAGTGGCCGTCGCCGAGCGGGCCCCATTCCCATCCCTACGCGCTGGCGGTCGTCGACGGCGTCGTCTGGTACAACGAGTCCGGCATGCGGCCGGACACGCTGGTCCGCTTCGATCCGGGGACGGAGACCTTTCAGAGCTGGCCCATCCCGTCGGGGGGCGTCCATGCCGGCATCATCAGGCACATGCGGCCGTCCCGGGACGGCAACCTTCTGACTCACCAGAGCGGCACCAACCGGATCATTCTGGTGACCTTGAAGGAGCCGTCCGCGACGCAATGAGGCAGGTCATTGCCCGCGCGGAAGTTGGGGCTCAGGCCGCCGGACCTGCCGGTCGTCCATGCCGATCGCCGCTTGCCGGCACCATGGCGCGCCCGGGGCCGGTGGCGCGCCGCCCCGCGAGCGGACATCGTGGGCGCGGACGGCGAGCGGCATGCGACCGGGCGCCACCGCCCCGGCTTGTCCGGCTGACCGGCGGCCGCTCCAGCCCGACGTGACGAAGGAGACGCGGCCGATCGACAGTATCGACGAGGCACGGCGGCAGGGGATGGCGGGATGCGGTCCCGAGCCGGCGCCAGCCAGCCTCGAGAACGAGGCGCGGCTCCGTCGCGAGCTCGCGCAACGGACGAAGCATCTCGAGGCGGTGCTGAGCAGCGTCGCGCAGGGCATCGTGATCCTCGACCCCGATCTGCGCGTCGTCCTCACCAACGACGGGCTGCACGACCTGGTCGGCTATCCGCGCGAGCTCGGCCGCCCCGGCACCCACGTCAGCGCGCTGATCCGCGACCGCCTGGAGCACGGCCTCTACCTGCCGGGGGAGAAGGAGCAGGGCCTGAGCATCGACGAGATCGTCGAGCAGCGTCTCCAGGCGTACCGCGACCTGAAGCGGGAGTCCTACCGTCACCCGTTCCCGAACGACCGGCTGGTCGAGATCAGCCGCGAAAAGCTCGCCGACGGCTCGATCGTCTGCACCTTCACCGACGTCACCGAGCAGGCCAGGGCCGAGCTGGAGCTCGCCCGGCAGCGCGAGGCGCTGCACGAGCAGGAGAAGCTGTCGGCGCTCGGCATGCTCCTCGCCGGCATCGCGCACGAGCTGAACAACCCGCTCTCGGTGGTCCTCGGTCAGACCATGCTGATCGAGGAGACGGCGACCGATCCTAAGCTCCGGGAACGGGCGCAGCGGGTGCAGCGCGCGGCCAAGCGGTGCGTGAAGATCATCAAGACCTTTCTCGCGATCGCCCGGGAAAGCCCGCCCGAGCGGACCAGCGTCTCGCTCAACGACCTGGTCGAGCAGGGGCTCGAGCTGGTCGGCTATCAGCTCCGCCGGGCGCAGGTCGAGGTGGAGCTCGACCTCGCCCTGAACCTTCCGGACGTGCTCGCCGATGCGGGTCAGGTCGGCCAGGTGGTGATCAACCTGCTGATCAACGCCTGCCAGGCGATGGAGGGCGTCACCGGGCGGAAGCGCGTGGTGGTCCGGACCGGCGCGCGGGCGGCCGACCGCACCGTGGAGCTCGAGACGATCGACAGCGGCCCGGGGGTGCCCGAGGCGCTCAGAAGCCGGATCTTCGACCCTTTCTTCACCACCAAGCCGATCGGCAGCGGCACCGGCATCGGCCTCGCCTTCTGCCACGGCGTCGTCACGGCCCACGGCGGCACGATCACGGTCGACGATGCGCCGTCCGGAGGCGCCCGCTTCCGGGTCCGCCTGCCGCAGGCGCACGATGCCCCGCGCCATGAGGGTCCGGCGGCGCTCGAAGCTCCGGGAGCACCGGCCGCGCGCGTCCTGGTGATCGACGACGAAGCGGAGATCGGCGAGATCGTGGTCGATTTCCTCCGGCTCGGCGGGTTCGGCGCCGAGTTCGTTACCAGTGGCGAGGACGCGCTGGAACGGATCGTTGCCAGTGACTACGACGCCGTGATCTGCGACCTCAGGATGCCCGGGCTGGACGGCATCGGCCTCTACCAGGAGATCGAGCGGCGGCGGCCCGAGCTTCTGGAGCGCCTCGTGTTCGCGACCGGCGACCAGCTCAGCGGCACGACGCGGCGCTTTCTGATGTCGTCGGGGCGGCCGTGCCTCGAGAAGCCGTTGCTGCCGGAGCAGGTGTTGCGGACCGTCACCCTGGTCTTGAACGCGCGGCGCACCCGATCCGAGAGCCAGACGACGGCAGCGCGCCCCGAGCGTCTTCCAGCCGGCCGCGGCTTCCCGACTTGAGCGATCGTCTGCCGCGCCGGGCGACGGTCGTCGCATGGCCCGCGTCGGTTGATCGAGATCAAGGCGGGCATATGATCCCCGGCGAGACCTTTCGGGCCTGGATCATCGGCCGGAGCCGGCCGGTGCCTCGCCGATACGCGCTGGCGAGATCAGGCCGCCCGGCAGGCAGCGGGCGGACCTGCTGGATGATGCCGACGGTGACGTGATGCAGGGCGCGCGATGACCGAAGCCGGACGAGAGGTCGTTCTCACCCGCGCCGGCCTGGACCAGCTGCTCGGGGTCCTGGCGCAGTCCTACCGCGTGGTCGGGCCGACGCTCCGCGACCAGGCGATCGTCTACGACGACATCGAGGGCGTGGACGACCTGCCCGCCGGCTGGACCGACGAGCACGAGGGCGGCCATTACCGGGTCCACCGGCGCGACGACGCGGCGCTGTTCGGCTACGTCGTCGGGCCGCACTCCTGGAAGCGCTTCCTGCATCCGCCGGCGCAGCGGCTCTGGCGCGCGGAGCGTGATGGCGAAGGCAACCTCGAGATGCGCGCCGAGCCGGGGCCGGACCGCCCGTTCGCCTTCGTCGGCGTGCGGCCGTGCGACCTCCAGGCGATCCGCGTCCAGGACCGGGTCTTCCTGGAAGGCGCCTACATCGACCCCCACTACCGGGACCGGCGCGCCGGCGCCTTCATGCTCGCGGTCAACTGCGGCGAGGCGGGGGGGACCTGCTTCTGCGTCTCGATGCAGACGGGCCCCAGGGCCGAGCGCGGCTTCGACCTCGCGCTGACCGAGCTCGACCCGGGTGGCGACCACCGGTTCCTGATCGAGGTCGGGAGCGGGCGCGGCGCCGAGGTGCTCGCGGGCGTGGCGCAGCGTCCGGCGCGCGAAGAGGATCGGGCCGCCGCGCGGGCGGTGAGCGAGCGGACCGCGGCGCACATGGGGCGCGAGATGCCCGAGGTCCACATGCAGGACCTGCTCATGAACAACCTCGAGCACCCGCGCTGGGACGACGTCGCCGAGCGCTGCCTGACCTGCGGCAACTGCACCATGGTCTGCCCGACCTGCTTCTGCACGCAGACCGAGGAGGAGCTCGACCTCACCGGCGAGACCGCCGGCCGCAACCGGACCTGGACCTCCTGCTTCACCCTCGACTTCTCCTACATCCACGGCGGCAGCGTCCGCCGCTCGGCCAAGTCGCGCTACCGGCAGTGGATGACCCACAAGCTCGCGACCTGGCACGACCAGTTCGGAACGTCGGGCTGCGTCGGCTGCGGCCGGTGCATCACCTGGTGCCCGGTCGGGATCGACATCACCGAGGAGGTGCGCGCGATCCGGGACGATCAGCCTCCGGCCTGAGGACGAACGAGGATGGAGAGACTCGACGAGATCATCGGGCAGCACCCGTTCTTCCGGGACCTCGAGCCGTCGTGCTGCGCGATGATCGCCGGCTGCGGCCGGAACGTCCGCTTCGATGCCGGGCAGTACCTGTTCCACGAGGGCGACCCCGCCGACCGCTTCTACCTGATCCGCCACGGCCGCGTTGCGTTCGAGATCACGGTGCCGGGCCGGGAGCCGGCGCGCTTCCTCACCCTCGACGAGGGCCAGATCGCGGGCGTCTCCTGGCTGGTTCCGCCCTACCGCTGGAACTACGACGCCAAGGCGCTCGAGCTGACCCGCGCCATCGCGCTCGATGCCAAGTGCCTGCGCGGCAAGTGCGAGGAGGACCACCACCTCGGCTACGAGCTGATGAAGCGCTTCGTCCCGGAGCTGGTCCGGCGCCTGCACGCGACCCGGATGCAGATGCTCGACGTCTACGGCAAGCCCGCGGCGTGACCGTCCTGGACGCCGTGAGCGAGGCGGTCCGCGACCCGATGGTGCCGACCATGGCGCGGGTGCTGCGCCGGCGGCGCGAGCTCGCCGACACCTGGACGCTCGAGCTCGAGACCGCGGACCGGGCCCTGCTCGGCTTCGGGCCCGGCCAGTTCAACATGCTCTACCTGCCCGGCGTCGGCGAGGTCGCGATCAGCGTCAGCGGCGACCCGGCGGGCGCCCGCCACCTGGTCCACACCATCCGCGACGTGGGCAAGGTGTCGGGGGCGCTGACCCGCCTGCAGCCCGGCATGAGCCTCGGCGTGCGCGGCCCGTTCGGCAGCACCTGGCCGGTCGAGGCCGCAGTCGGCCGCGACGTCCTGGTGGTCGCGGGCGGCCTCGGCCTCGCCCCGCTCCGCCCCGCGATCTACCGGCTCCTCGCCGAGCGGGGGCGGTTCGGCCGGATCGCGCTGCTCTACGGCACGCGCAGCCCGACCGACATCCTCTACCCCCGCGAGCTCGAGCGCTGGCGGCGCCGCCTCGACGTGCAGATCGAGGTCACGGTCGACCACGCCGGGCTCGACTGGCACGGCCACATCGGCGTGGTGACGCACCTGATCCCGCGCGCCGCCTTCGACCCGGCGCGGACGGTCGCCCTGGTCTGCGGCCCGGAGGTGATGATGCGCTTCGCCGCGCTCGCGCTCCACGACGCCGGGGTCCCCGACCACGCCATCCACCTCTCGATGGAGCGCAACATGAAGTGCGCCCTCGGCCATTGCGGCCGCTGCCAGTTCGGCCCGATGCTGGTCTGCCGGGACGGCCCGGTCGTGAGCTACGAGCGGATCGCCCACCTGCTGGCGGTGAAGGAGCTGTAGCGTGGCAGGCGAGCGGAGGAAGCCCAAGCTCGCGGTCTGGAAGTTCGCGTCCTGCGACGGCTGCCAGCTCAGCCTCCTCGACTGCGAGGACGAGCTGCTCGCGGTCGCGGGCCGGATCGAGATCGCCTACTTCCTGGAGGCAACCCGGGCGGAGGTGCCGGGACCCTACGACCTCTCCCTGGTCGAGGGCTCGATCACCACGGCCCACGACGCGAAGCGGATCCGCGCCGTCCGGCGGAGCTCGAAGGCGCTGGTCACGATCGGCGCCTGCGCCACCGCGGGCGGCATCCAGGCGCTCCGGAACTTCAAGGACGTCAAGGACTTCATCGACGTCGTCTACGCCCGGCCCGACTACATCGAGACGCTCAGGACCTCGACCCCGATCAAGGATCACGTCCACGTCGACTTCGAGCTCCGCGGCTGCCCGATCAACAAGCACCAGCTGCTCGAGGTGATCGCCGCGTTCCTCCACGGCCGGAAGCCCAACGTCCCCTCCAACAGCGTCTGCGTCGAGTGCAAGCAGAAGGGCAACGTCTGCGTGATGGTGGCGCACGGCACGCCCTGCCTCGGCCCGGTCACCCACGCCGGCTGCGGCGCGCTCTGCCCGTCCTACAACCGCGGCTGCTACGGCTGCTTCGGTCCGATGGAGAGCCCGGACATCGAGGCGCTCGGCCGGTGGCTGAAGCGGCTCGGCATGGACGACGCGGCGATCGGCCGCCTCTACGGCACCTTCAACGTCAACCAGGAGCCGTTCCGCCAGGAGTACCAGCGCCGTGGCGCGTAAGACGATCAAGGTCGGCCAGCTCGCCCGGGTCGAGGGCGAAGGCGCGCTCAAGGTCACGATCCGGGACGGCGCGGTCACCGAGGCCGAGCTCAACATCTTCGAGCCGCCCCGCTTCTTCGAGGCCTTCCTCTGCGGGCGCCAGTTCACCGAGCCGCCGGACATCACGGCCCGGATCTGCGGCATCTGCCCCGTCGCCTATCAGATGAGCGCTGTCCACGCGATCGAGGACGCGCTCGGCGTGACCGTCGACGGCCCGCTCCGGGCGCTCCGCCGGCTGATCTACTGCGGCGAGTGGATCGAGAGCCACGGCCTCCACGTCTACATGCTGCACGCGCCGGACTTCCTCGGCTACCAGAGCGCGATCGACCTCGCCCGCGACCACGGCGACATCGTCCGGCGCGGGCTCGGCCTCAAGAAGGCCGGCAACGAGCTCGTCGCCTTCCTCGGCGGGCGCGAGGTCCACCCGATCAACGTCAGGGTCGGCGGCTTCTACCGGGCGCCGACGAAGCGCGAGCTCCGGACGCTGATCGATCCCCTGGAACGGGCCCGGGACGCCGCGCTCGAGACGGTGCGCTGGGTCGGGGCGTTCGATTTCCCGGTGTGCGAGCGCGACTACGAGTTCGTCTCGCTCAGCCACCCCGACGAGTACCCGTTCAACGAGGGCCGCATCGTCTCCAGCCGCGGGCTCGACATCAGGGCTGAGGACTACCCCGACCACTTCGAGGAGTCGCACCAGCCGCAGTCGACGGCGCTGCACAGCCGGCTCAAGGCGCGCGGCAACTACTTCTGCGGCCCGATGGCGCGTTACGCGCTGAACTTCGAGAAGCTGCCGGCGATCGCCAAGGAGGCGGCGCGCGACGCGGGGCTCGGCCCGGTCTGCAGCAACCCCTACCAGAGCATCGTCGTCAGGAGCGTCGAGATGGTCTTCGCGACCGACGAGGCGCTC
>DASUSF010000282.1:0-5384 GCA_036375275.1 Geminicoccaceae bacterium
CCTCGCCGGCGAGGCGCTCGACGAGGTGATCGACGCCCTGCTCGCCGAGGATCAGGCGAGCCGCCTCGCCGAGACGTCCTGAGCCTCGGGCGCGTCGCCCAGGGGCTCGATCCGGAGCCGCTTCGCGGCGAGGCCCTGGAACGCCCGCTCGCGGCAGGTCAGGACCAGGATCTGGACCTTGCGCCCGGCCCGCTCGAGGATCCGGAACATCCGCCCCAGCCGGTCGTCGTCCGAGAAGACGAGCGCGTCGTCGAGCACCACGAAGCAGGGCTGTCCGGTGTCGATCAGGACCTCGGCGAAGGCGAGGCGGATCGCGACCGCGATCTGCTCCCGGGTGCCGTGCGAGAGCTGGCCGAACGGCTCCGTGGTGCCGGCGCGCGAGATCTGCTCGATCCGGAGCGTGTCGTCGATCCTGGCCTCGGCGCCGGGCAGCAGGAGGTTCAGGTAGGGCTGGAGGCGCTCCTGGAGCGGGCGGAGATAGCGGTCGCGCACCTCGCTCTCGGCCTGCTCCAGGGTGTGGCGCAGGAATCGTATCACCTCGACCTCGCGGGTGATCCGGGCGTCCTCTCTCCCAAGCCACGCCTCGGTCTCGGCGAGCTGATCCAGCTTCTCGCGCAGGCCGGCGGCGGCGCGGGCCTCGATGCCGGCGCGGAGCCCGTCGATCCGCCGGTCGAGCTCGTGACGCGCCGACTGCCGCTCGCGGAGGGCCGAGCGGGCCTGGTCGAGCTCAGCCTCGAGCGCCGCGACCTCCGGGAGCTCCGATCCGGCGTCCGCCGGACGCGCCCGTTCTGCTTCCGCCGCCGCAAGGCGTGCCGCGAGCGCCTCGTCCGGCACCTGGGCGCGGGCGTCCTCGAGCTCGGCCGCAAGGCGGGCGCGCCTCGCCGCCGCCACCTGCCGCGCCTGCTCCCGATCCCGAACCTGCGCCTCGGCAGCCTTCCAGGCCGCGATCTGCTCGATGCGCGCGTTCTGCGCCCTTTCCAGCGCCTCCCGCGTCTGCGATCGCGCATCATTCAGCCGCGCGCGCAGTGCTTCCAGCGCCTCCGCATCCGGCAGCACGGCGTCTTCGTGCGGAGGCTCGCTCAGGCTCTCGAGGTGATCCCTGATCCGGGCCTCGATTCCCGCGAGGTCGGCGCGGGCGCGCCCGGCCCGTTCCGGCGCGGCGCACACCTCCAGCTGGCCGAGGTCGCCGAGATCGACGGCGAGGCGGTCGCGTACCCGAAGCCGGAGGCGCGCCGCCGGTGGGCGTTGCCCGTCGAGGCGGAGGTTCGCGAGCCCGGCCGCGCTGAGGTTCAGGACCACCTCCGGCGCGTCCGCCTGTACGGCCGCCTGGAGCCGCGCGCGTTCGCCGAGCGCGACGCCGAGATCGCGGAGCGTCCCGGCCCGCCGCTCGATCGCCTCGAGCGCCGCGCGCGCCTGCTCCAGCGCTGCCCGGGCGAGGCGGCCCTCCACCACCGCATGCTCGCGCCGCTCGACCGCCTCAAGGAGCGCGGCCTCCGCTTCGGCGAGATCCCCAGCCGCCCGCTCGACGGCCCCGACCGCAGCCTCGCGCCGCTCGACGGCGGTCCGCACCGCCGCAAGGCGAAGCTCGGCATCGCGCCGGGCCGCCGCCATCCGGCGAAGGGCTTCCAGGCGATCGATCGCCGCTTCCGCCGCCGGCTCGTCCACCGGCCCCGCGAGCGCCCGCCGTTCGCTCAGCGTCCGCTCGAGCGCGTCCAGGTCGGCCAGGTTCTCGTCCAGCCGGGCCTCGGCTTGACGCCGTTCCTCGCGAACCGCCTTCAGCTCTTCGCGCAGCGTCCGCCAGCGCCCGATCGGCGCGCCGTGCCCGCCGTGGACGAGCCCTCGAAGACGCTGATCCAGCCGGCCGATCAGGGCGCCGGCGCTCCCCGCGCCCTGGTTCGGCCCGAGCGAGGCTTCGAAGCTCGCCTGAAGCACCGAGCGCGCGTCGCCCGGCACCACGACCTCGACCGCCTCGCCCTGGCCGACCAGCAGCAGGTTCCAGAGCCCCGTCGCGACCTCGCCGCCGCCGCTGAGCATGCGGCGGAACTCGATCTCCGCGGCCTCGCCTTCGCCGAGCGAGCCATCCGGGCGGACCAGCCGCGCCCGGCTGCCCTGCAGGAAGCGCTTTTCGAGTCGCCAGATGCCCTCGCGCTCGATCTCGAGGGCGACTTCCGGTGCGGTGGCGTTGCGGTGGTGGCGGAGGGCCGTGACGGACTGCGCGGCCGAGGAGTGCTTCAGGAACAGGCCGGCGCGCAGCCCGGCGAGAAGGGTCGATTTGCCGGCCTCGTTCGCACCGACGACGATGTTCACCCCGTCCGACAGGTCCTCGACCACGACCGGCTGCTCGAACTTTCGGACCTGCCGGAGCTCGATCCGCCGCAGCTTCACGACGGCCGCGCCCGCCGCTGTTCGCCGTACAGGAGCCGGAGCGCCGCGCGGGCGGTGTCGCAGTCGGGGTCGTCGGGGTCGCGCGAACGCGCGTCCAGCCGTTCCGCCGCGAGCCGGATCGCACCGCTGGTGGCGATCGCATCCAGGTCGTCGGCCGCCGGCGCGTCGTGCAAGCCGTCGGTCTCGAGACGCAGATAGGCGAGCGCCGACTCCAGCCAGGCGACCAAGCGGTCCTCGAACCTCGCCCGGTCCGGCAGCGACAGCGCCCCTTGGACGCGCAGACAGAGGCAGAGGTGGCCGAGGCCATCGTCGACGGGCAGCGCCCGGAGGCGCTCGAGGAGCGCGTCGACCGACGCCGCGTCCTCGATCACCGCCTGCTCGGTCCGCCAGCAGTAGCGGCCGACCGGCAGCGGTAGCACGCTCGGCGGAGCGCCCCGCCCCTCGATCTCGACCACCAGGGCCTGACCCCGCTCGACGCGCCCGAACCCGTCCGCTTCCGGCGTCCCGGCGTACCAGATCCGGGGACCGATCCTGAGCGGCGCGTGCCAGTCGCCGAGCGCCAGGTAGTCGAGGCCGGCGCGCTCCGGGCGGTCCGGCGCGATCAGATTGTGCGCCGGCTGGCGCTCGGCGTGCTCGAGGCGGCCGAAGTCCGTCACCGGGCCGTGCGCGAGGCCGACCCTCATGGCGCCCTCGGGGGTCAGGGCGTGGTCCATCCAGCCGGTCGGGTCATGGTCCTGGGCCCGCTCCTGGAGCGGTGCCGGAAGCAGCACGACGCCCTGATCCAGGTGGATGGGCTCGGCGCTGCGGTGGACCAGCACGTTCGGCGGAAGGTCGGCCAGCCGGGCGAGGCGGTCGTACGGCCCGCCCGGGCGGTCGGGATCGTGGTTGCCGGGGATCAGATGCCAGCGGAGCGGCGCCGCATCCCGCATCCGCTCCAGCGGCTGCCGCAGCACGAGGTCGCCGACGTCCACGGCATCGTAGACATCGCCCGCGACGAGGACGTGGCCGGCGCCGTGCTGCCGGGCCAGCGCCGCGATCCGCTGGATCGCGTCGATGCGGGCCTGCTTGAGCACGCTCTGACGGTGAGCATCGTGAACGAACCGGAAGTGTCGGCCGATATGCCAGTCCGCGGTGTGAATGAAGCGCACGTCGATCCAAGCTCGGGATGGGTGTGCGTGAAATAGGCGGTTGCGGGGAACTGCGCAACTCGTGCGCAAGCGGCGGGCCGGAGCCCGCGGGGAATCGCTCATCAGAAAGAAGCGGCAGGCCGGAGCCCGCCGCGAATGGGTCATCAGGGAGACACGATGGGAGCGTTGGCGTGCGTGCCCGCCAATGCCGCCGTCGAGGACGATGCAACGGCCGTGCCAGGAGCCGGAACGCCGCCCGGCGGGATCGCTCGCGAAGGCAGCGGAAGGCTGCGCAACCGGTGGTGCACAACGCCGCGCCAGGTTGCCGCCTGCTTCGGCTTGACCCGGGCGCCCGGAGCGGGTCCAAGGGGGCATGATCGAGCGACCGACCCGAGAGCGCCAAGGATGAGCCGCGCCGGCCCGCCCTGGCTCCGCCCGACCGTCGAATACGGGCCGCTGCTCGGGTTCTTCGTGACCTACGTCCTGTTCGGGCTGATGCCCGCGACCGCGGTGGTGATCGTGCTCAGCATCGCCGCGGCGGCCGTGGCCTGGCTGATGACCGGCCGGGTCCCGGCGATGCCGCTGATCACGGCCGGCGTCGTCGCCGTGTTCGGTGGGCTGACCCTCTGGCTCCAGGACGAGACCTTCATCAAGATGAAGCCGACCATCGTCCAGGGGCTGATCGCGATGATCCTGATCGGCGGCCTGCTCACCGGCCGGCCGCTGCTCAAGCCCCTCCTCGGCGCCATGCTGCCGCCGATGCACGATGGCGCGTGGCGCCAGCTCACGCTCCGCTACGCCCTCTTCTTCCTCGCCATGGCGGCGCTCAACGAGGTCGTCTGGCGGACCCAGTCGACGGATGTGTGGGTCACCTTCAAGGTCTTCGGGATCCTCGCCCTCACCCTGATCTTCGCCCTCGCCCAGGTCCCGCTGATGCAGCGCCACCGGCTCGAGCAGGACAGTTCCGCTTCGCTCGACCGCTGAGCCGGAACGGTCGGCCGCCGGTCACGTTGACCCTTGCAGGTCAACCCTGAGCAGTGGAGTTCGGCATATGGTCGATGAAGATCGAAGCAAGGGCTCGGCCAAGAAGATCGAGGGCCAGGTCAAGGAAAAGGCCGGCCAGGCGCTCGGCGACAAGAAGACCGAGCGCGAAGGCCGGCAGAAGCAGACGGAAGGCGAGGCCCAGAACACCTGGGGCAGCGTCAAGGACACGGTCCGCGAGAAAACCTGAATGCAGCCGTGACGACCGCGCGCCGCGGTGCGGCGCGCGGCGCTCATCCGAAGGAGGCGATGATGGACCGGGACCGCAAGGAAGGCGCCGTCAAGAAGACCGTCGGCAAGATCAAGGAGACGGCGGGCCGGCTGCTCGGCGACCGCAAGACCGAGGTCGAAGGCCAGCGCGACCAGGTCGAAGGCGAGATTCAGAACACGGTCGGTGGGATCAAGGACGCGGTGAGGGACGCCGGCCGGGACCGCCGGCGGCCCTGAGGCTTTCGGCACGGAGCGCCCGCGCCCGATCAATCGCCGGCGCGGGCGAGCACCGCGTTCAGGAGCACGTTCGCCCCATCCTCGCACGCCTCGGGCGAGGCGTACTCCGCCTCGTTGTGGCTGATGCCGTCCCTGCACGGGACGAAGATCATCGCGGTCGGGACCACGCGCGCGGCGTAGACGGCGTCGTGCCCGGCGCCGCTCACCATCCGGATCGACGACAGCCCGAGTGCGTCCGCCGCGGCCTGGACGGCGTCCACGCACGCCCCGTCGAACTCGACCGGCGGCGAATGCCAGATGCAGTCGAGCCGGTTGTCGAGCCCGGTGCGCTCCCTCGCGACCCGGAACGCCCGCTCGAGATCGCCGTGCATCTCGTCCAGCGTC
>DASUSF010000283.1:0-2224 GCA_036375275.1 Geminicoccaceae bacterium
GCCCGGATCCTGAGCCCGACCTCGTCCGCGTCCTCGTGATAGACCGGCATGATCAGAGCGGTCCGCTCCCGCACCGGATCGACGCCCTCGGCGTCCGCCGGCGTGGCCGCTGCCGGCCCGCGCCGCCGGGTCACGATCATCAGGTAGCCCACGAGGGCGGTCCAGAATGCGATCGTGATCCAGCCGAAGGTGAGCGCGAACAGGGTCAGGATCGCGATCTCGATCAGCGACAGGCCGTTGGCGGCGAGGATGCTCGCCAGCAGCCGGGTCGCGCCGACCGTCGCGAGGAGCGACAGCACGACCAGAACCAGACGGCGCGGCCCTCCCGGATCGACCATGGCGAAGGGCGCGTTCAGGCGCGGGAGCCCCCGGCCAGCCCGCCGATCAGCCGGGTCCAGTTCCGCGGCGAGACCGCCTGCGCAACCGACCAGGTCTCGAGCGGCTGAAGGGTCATCCGGCCGGGCCGCTCGGGCGGCGTCGGGGGCGGCGCCGCGGCCCGCATCGCGCGGACGAACTCGACCGGCAGGTCGTAGTCGAGCAGCATGTCCGGCCAGAGCGAGCCGCCGCCACACGCCTGGTAGGCAGCGCGCGCGACCAGCCCGGCCGCATGCTCGCCGATCCGCTCCCGGCCGAGGACGAAGAAACCCCATGCGGCGAGGTCGGCTTCGGCCTCCTCGACCGCAATCTCGACCAGATCGCGGTCGGGCCGGACCCGCCACCGCTGCGCGGCGCGCACGAGAAGCGTCTCGGCCAGCCGGCCGGCGCGCTCGCCGTCGAGCCCGAACCCGCTGAAGTAGGCGACGAGCTCGACGCGCGCGCGTCCGACGGCGGCCGGAGACGGAAACCCGGCATCGCCGTCCGCGCGATGGCCGCCAACGACCTCGCGATGCATCTCTGGAGCCTCCCTCGCTTTCATCAACAGTCCACGCGCGAGCCTCTTCCGATGACCAGCGAATCGGCACATCGAGGGTTCGTCGCGGGATCAACTTGTCGCCGGCCCAACGGCCGCAGGGCACATATCGTTCCTGCGGTGAGGCATTTCGAGCACGCTGTTCGCGAAGAACATCTGCGCCGACTCGCGCGCTGCGACCGCCGCCGCTCCGGGCGGCGGACGGCGCCGGGGCACATTTGCCGAGAACTGAGGTCGATTTGCGCGGGTTGCCTGAGACGCCACGGAACTCACATCCGGACCACCTGCATGCCTCCTTGCCGGTGCGTGACAAACTGTCGCTGCCGTGCCGCCGCCACATCGCCGGCCGGATCCCGCCGCCTGCTCCGGATGGGGAGGTCAGGCCGCGCGCGGTGCAGCCGCTGATGGTGCCACGGGGCTGCCCCCGACTCCCGCCCGGCCGCCGCGCACGCCCGTCAGCCATGCTTCCGCGGCGCGGCGACCGCGCGCGCGGAGATCGTCGAGGCTGGCCGGGTCGGGCATGAGCTTGGTGCGGGGGTGGAGCGTCGCCAGCTCCGGCGAGCCGTCGATCCGGTGCAGGCGATGGCGCGCCAATCGTCGCCGTCCCGGCTGACGGTCGAGGGCGCTCAGGAACCGGGACCGGCGGCGGTGCGCCTCGAGCGCCCGGAGGTCCTGTTCGAGGGGGCGGCCGAAAACGAGCTCGCCGATCCGGTTGCGGATCTCGTGCACCGTGCGGGGCAGGGCCTCGCTCACCGAAGGGTTGATCTGGATCAGGAGCAGGTCCCGGGTGTCGTTGCTCATGACCAGGGGCAGCAACGGCGGGTTGGACGAATACCCGCCATCCCAATAGGCGGCTCCGTCGATCTCGACCGCCTGATGGATCTGCGGCAGGCAGGCGGAGGCCAGCACCGCCTCCGCCGTGAGGCGGCTGCCCTGGAACAGCACCGGCTCGCCGCTCGCGACGGCGGTCGCTGCGACCAGGACGCTGGGCGTGCCGGCCCGCTGCAGCGCCGCGAAGTCGACCCGGCGGGCGAGCACCTCGCGCAGCGGATTGAGCCCGAGAGGATTGAGCTGATAGGGCGAGAGCACCTGCGCCGTCAGATCGAGCGCCAGCTGCGGCAGCACGCCCTGACGCGCCGATGCGAGGCGTCCGAGGTCGGCGACGTCCTGCCAGAGGCCGCGCAGCGCCGCCCGCGCCCCGTCCCTCCCGCCGGAAAGCAGGCCGCTCGCGAGGGTCACCGCGTTCAAGGCCCCGGCGGAGGTGCCGCTCAGCGCATCGACCTGGAAATCCGGCTCCTCGAGCAGCCGCTCCAG
>DASUSF010000284.1:0-6925 GCA_036375275.1 Geminicoccaceae bacterium
CGTCCTCACCAAGGATGCGATGGTCGCGGGCGTCCATTTCCTCGCGGACGACCCGGCCGGCGCGATCGCGCAGAAGCTGCTGCGCGTGAACCTGTCGGATCTGGCCGCGATGGGCGCCGATCCGCTCGGCTACCTGCTCGCCCTCGTCCGGCCCCGCGAGATCGACGAGGACTGGCTTCGCGCCTTCGTCGGCGGCCTCGCCGAGGACCAGCGCGAGTTCGACGTCGCCATGCTCGGCGGCGACACGGTCTCGACCCCGGGCCCGCTCACCCTCAGCCTCACCGCGCTCGGAACGGTGCCGGACGGGGAGGCGCTGCGCAGGAGCGGCGCCGAGGCCGGCCATGATCTCTGGGTCTCGGGCACCCTCGGCGATGCCGCGCTCGGTCTCGAGCTTCTCACCGGAGACCTGAAGCTGGCGGCCGCCGCCACGGTCTTCCTGATCGACCGCTACCGGCGGCCGCAGCCCCGGCTCGCGCTGGGCGCCCGGCTGCGCGGCGTCGCCGGCGCCGCGATCGACGTGTCCGACGGGCTGCTCGCCGACCTCGGCCACATCCTCGAAGCCTCCGAGGTCGGGGCGACGGTCGAGGCGGAGCGGCTGCCGCTCTCGCTCGCCGCCCACGGCGCACCCGCGGCGCGCGAGGCGGCGCTGACCGGCGGCGACGATTACGAGATCCTGTTCAGCGCGCCCGAGCCGGCCCGCGACCGGATCCTGGCGATCGGCCGGGAGCTGGCGCTGCCCCTGACCCGGATCGGCCGGATCGAGGCGATGCTGGGGCTGCGCACGATCGACGCCGACGGCCGCCCGGTGATCGTGGGGCGCGCCGGCTGGACCCACTTCTGAAGACACGGCTGCGGCCACGATCGGATGCCGGGTGACGAGACGCCCGGTCGGGCGTTCTTCTCCCGCCGCGGGGAACGAAAGGAACGCAATGGCGACTCGAGCAGTGCGGGCACCCTGGCGGGAGCTCTTGACCGGACGGCGGTGCGCCGTGGCCGGCCTCGTCGTGCTCGCCATCATCGGCCTCCTCGTGCTCTGGAGCCTGCTCCCGGTCGGCGAATTGATCTGGCGCTTCACGAGCTGGATCCGCGACCTCGGCAACCTCGGCTTCCTGGTCTTCGCCGGGCTGTTCGTGCTGGCCGTCCTGGTGATGGCGCCGGCGGCGGCGCTCTACATGGTGGCGGGGCTGCTCTACGACGTGCCCTGGGCGTTTCTGATCTCCCTCGTCGCCGGCACCGCAGGCTCGGTGCTCCAGTTCCTGATCGCCCGCTACCTCGCGCGCGACCGGGTGCGCCGGCTGGTCGCGAAGAGGAGGGAGTTCGAGGCGGTCGACCGAGCGGTCGAGGATGAATCGTGGAAGGTCGTGCTGTTGCTCCGCCTCGCCCCACTGGTCCCGGGCAACACCCAGGGCTGGCTGTTCGGTGCGACCCGGGTGTCGCTGCTCCAGTTCGCCTGGCCGACCGTGGTCGGGATCGTGCCGTGGGCGCTGCTGTTCGTCGGCATCGGCTCGGCCGGCGCCGCCGCGCTCTACAACGGCGAGAGCCCGTTCGGCCCCTGGCAGTGGGCGCTGCTCGGCCTCGGTGTCGTGGCACTCGGCCTGATCGTCCGGCTGGTCGGCCGACGCGCGAAGGCCAGGCTCGAGCGCATGGGGATCGACGGCGCGAGCCACCCCGCCAGCGCCGACCAGACCTGATCCCGTAGGACCGGGACCGCCTGCGAGCGGTTCCGAAGTCGCACGTGCGCATTCGCGCCGGATCGGCGGGCCCGGCTGGCCGGCTTGATTCAGGTCATCGCGCGACCATCGTCCCGCACCCCAGAAGAGCGCGCACACAGTCAGCACAGGAGCTACGGATGAGCGGCAGGATGCGGGCGACGATCTTCGTCGAGCGGGGCCGGATCGCCCTGGACGAGAAGCCGATCCCGGACGTCGGCCCCAACGAGGCGCTGGTGCGGATCACCACGACCACGATCTGCGGCACCGACGTGCACATCGTGAAGGGCGAGTACCCGGTCGCGAAGGGCCTCACCATCGGCCACGAGCCGGTGGGCGTGATCGAGAAGCTCGGCTCGGGCGTGGTCGGCTACCGCGAGGGTCAGCGGGTGATCGCCGGCGCGATCTGCCCGAGCGGCTACTCCAACGCCTGCCTCGACGGGCTGCACTCCCAGGACGGGCAGGGCGGTCGCCACGGCCTGAAGCCGCTCGGCGGCTGGCGCTTCGACAACACCATCGACGGCGCGCAGGCGGAGTACGTCCTGGTGCCGGACGCGATGGCGAACCTCGCGCCGGTGCCCGACGGCCTCACCGACGAGCAGGTGCTGATGTGCCCGGACATCATGTCGACCGGGTTCGCGGGCGCGGAGGCGGCCGGGATCAGGATCGGCGACACCGTCGCGGTCTTCGCCCAGGGGCCGATCGGGCTCTGCGCCACCGCCGGCGCCAAGCTCCGCGGCGCGACCACGATCATCGTCGTCGACGCGGTGCCGGAGCGGCTCCAGATCGCGAAGCGGATGGGCGCCGACGTCACGATCGACTTCCGCGCGGTCGACCCGGTCGACGAGATCATGCGGCTCACCGACGGGCGCGGCGTCGACGTCTCGATCGAGGCGCTCGGCCTCCAGGAGACCTTCGAGAGCTGCCTCCGGGTCCTGAAGCCGGGCGGCACGCTCTCCAGCCTCGGCGTCTACTCGACCGACCTCAAGGTGCCGCTCGACGCCTTCCACGCCGGCCTCGGCGACAACAGGATCGTCACCTCGCTCTGCCCGGGCGGCAAGGAGCGCATGCGCCGGTTGATGAACGTGATCGACGGCGGCCGGGTCGATCTGGAGCCGCTCGTGACCCATCGCTTCAAGCTCGACGACATCGAGGCGGCGTACGAGCTGTTCGCGAACCAGCGGGACGGCGTCCTCAAGGTCGCCATCACGCCGTGATCCGGGTCAGGCGGGACCGCCGCGGAGAAAGCGGAAGTCGCAGCCCTCCGGCGCCTGCAGGATCTCGTCGTGGAGCAGGCGGGCGTAGCCGCGGGACGGCCGCGGGTGCGTCTCCGCGGGTGCCGGTTTCGCGAGGCGCCGCCGCTCGAACTCGGCCTCGTCGATGAGCAGGTCGAGGCGCCGCGCCGGGACGTCGAGGCGCACCCGGTCGCCGGTCTCGACCAGCGCGAGCGGCCCGCCCGCCGCCGCCTCGGGCGCCACGTGCAGGACGATCGTGCCGAACGCCGTGCCGCTCATCCGGGCATCCGAGATCCGGACCATGTCCTTGACGCCCCGGCTCGCGAGCTTCCGCGGGATCGGCAGGTAGCCCGCTTCCGGCATCCCGGGCGCCCCGATCGGCCCCGTGTTGCGCATGATCAGGACGTCGTCCGGCGTGACCTCGAGGTCCGGATCGTCGACCCGCGCCGCGAGGTCCCGGACGTTCTCGAACACCACGGCGCGGCCTTCGTGGCGGAGCAGGCGCTCGCTCGCCGCCGCCTGCTTGATCACCGCGCCGTTCGGGCAGAGGTTGCCGTACAGCACCGCCATGCTGCCGGAGGCGTAGAGCGGATCCTCGACCGGCCGGACCACGTCCTGGGGAAACGCGGGCGCCCGCTCGAGCAGGTCGCGCTGCGTCCCGCCGTCGATGGTCAGGCAGTCGAGGTGGAGATGGTCCTTCAGCTCGGCCCGGATGCGCGGAAAGCCGCCGGCGGCGTGCAGCTCCTGCATGTAGTGCCGGCCCGACGGCTTGAGGTCGACCAGCATCGGCGTCTCGCGCCCGAGCCGGTCGAAGCGGTCGAGGTCGATCTCGATCCCGAGCCGGCCCGCGATCGCGGTCAGGTGGATGATCGCGTTGGTCGAGCCGCCGATCGCGAGCAGCGTTGTCAGCGCGTTCTCGAACGCGCCCCCGGTCATGATCCGGTCCGGGCTCACACCCTCGCTCGCGAGCGCGACGGCACGCGCCCCGGTCCGCTCGGCGTGCCGGATCCGCTCGCTGTAGACCGCCGGGATCGCGGCGCCGCCTTCGAGCATCATGCCGAGCGCCTCGGCGCAGAGCGCCATCGTGCTGGCGGTGCCCATGACCATGCAGGTGCCGGTGGTCGGTCCGAGCTGGTCCGAGACCCGCCTGATCGCCTCCTGGTCGATCTCGCCCGCCCGGAACCGCGCCCAGTAGCGCCGGCAGTCGGTGCAGGCGCCGACCCGCTCGCCGTCGAGCGAGCCGGTGAGCATCGGCCCGGTGACCTCGAGGATCGCCGGCTTGTTCGCGCTCGCGGCCCCCATGAGCAGCGCCGGCACGGTCTTGTCGCAGCCGCCGATCAGGACGACGGCGTCCATCGGCTGGGCCCGGATCATCTCCTCCGCGTCCATCGACATGAGGTTCCGGAGGTACATCGAGGTCGGGTGCGAGAAGCTCTCGTGCAGCGAGACGATCGGGAACTCGAAGGCGAGCCCGCCGGCCTGCGCCACGCCCCGCTTGATCGCCTCGATCAGCTGCGGGACGTTGCCGTGGCAGCTGTTGTAGGCGCTGCCGGTGTCGGTGATGCCGATGATCGGCCGGTCGATGGCCTCGTCCGAATAGCCCATCGACTTCAGGAAGACCTTGCGCAGGAACAGGGAGAAGGCGTCGTCGCCGTAGCTGGTCAGCCCCTTCTGGAACCCGCCGTCCCACTTCGCCATCGCCCTGCCTCCCGCGTCCGCTCGCCCGGACATGCTCTACACCGCCCACCCGCCGCCCGTCATCCCCACCTTCGCCCTGATCAGCCGCCCTTGCCGTGATTGGGCGCCGGCGGCAGGCTGGGCGCGCGACTTCCGGAGGGAAAGCCATGGAACGGGAGCAGTGCATCGGTAGAGCGGCGGAACTCCTGCTTCGCGCCCGGCGGACCGGCGCGCGGCTGGGCGACGATGCGCTGTTCCATGCCTTCGGCACGGTCGAAGACGTCTACGCGGTGCAGGACCGGGTGGTGGCCGAGGTCGGGCCGGTCGGGGCCTGGAAGGTCGGCGCCGCGACGCCCGACGCCGAGCCGGTGGCGGCGCCGATCTTCGCGGCCGACCTGTTCACCTCCCCCGCCCGGCCCGAGCCCGGGCGCTTCCACCGCTTCGGGATCGAGACCGAGATCGCCTACCGGTTCGGCCGCGACCTGCCGGGGCGGGACGACGCCTGGTCGCACGACGAGGTCATGGCTGCGGTCGACGCGGTCATCCCGGCGATCGAGATCGTCGACAGCCGGTGCGTCGCCTGCGAGCACCTCGACCCGCTCTGGAAGCTCGCCGACAACCAGATCAACGGCGGCCTCGTCACCGGCGAGCCGCGGACCACATGGCGGGACCACGACCCGCTCACCCAGCGGTTCCGGCTGACCGCCGGCGGGGCCCTCCTGATGGAGGGCGCCGGCGGCAACACGGCGGGCGATCCGCGCCGGCTGCTCACCTGGCTCGCGAACCACCTCGCCGCGCGCTGCGGCGGTCTGCGTGCGGGGCAGATCGTCACCACCGGCTCGCTGACCGGGCTCCGCTTCGTCGAAGCGGGCCAGCCGGTGGTCGCGGACCTTCCGGGTCTCGGGCGCGTCGAGGTGGTCTTCGCGTGACGACGATCTACGTCGACGGCGACGGCTGCCCGGTCAAGGACGAGGCGTACCGGGTCGCCGGGCGCTACGGGCTCCACACCTTCGTCGTGGCGAACATGTGGCTCCGGGTGCCGGACAGCCCGCTGATCGAGCGGGTGATCGTGGAGGAGGGGCTGGACCGGGCCGACGACTGGATCGCGGAGCGGGCGGGGCCGGGCGACGTCGTGGTGACGAGCGACATCCCGCTCGCCGACCGCTGCGTCAAGGCGGGCGCGCGGGTGATCGCCCCGGACGGGCGGCCGCACACTCCGGAAACCATCGGCGGCACGCTGGCTGTCCGGAACCTCATGACCTCGCTCCGCGACGCGGGCGAGATCCGGGGCGGCGGGCGCCCGTTCACGAAGCAGGACCGCTCCCGCTTCCTGCAGGCGCTCGACGTCGCGATCCAGGCGATCCGCCGCACCGGGCGGTAGCAAAATCTCTCAGACGGTCTCGACCCCGACGTGTGCGGCCGTCCAGGCGCCGGGCCAGACCTCGGCGGCGCCATCCCGGAGCTCGCGGATCAGGCCTAGCGGCAGGTGGACGAGGGTGAGCGGGCCCGGCCCATCCGCACCGTCGTAGGGGCCATCCTCGATCAGGAGTCCGGTCGAGCCGAGCTCGCGCTCGCACGGCAGGTAGGCTGCGGCGCCGCCCACGTTCGGGAACCGCTCGACCCCCGCCCGCCCGATGCAGCCGACCACGCAGGTCGCGCACATCAGCTCCACGGCGCGGGCCTTCGCGCAGGTCGTGACCCGGGCGAAGCCGGCGCGCCGGGCGGTCTGCGACGGCACCAGGATCAGGTCCACCTGCTCGTGCGCGAGGCGGGCGGCGAGCGCCGGCAGCTCGATGTCGAGGCAGACCAGGGTCGCGATCCGAAGACCCCGCCAGCCCACCACACGGACCACGCCGTCGCCGGGCTCCAGGCGCCAGGACGCGGGATCGCGCTCGGCCGGCGTCAGGCAGAGCTTGTCCTGCCCGACCCGGCGGCCGTCCGGCAGCAGGAGCCAGGCGCGGTTCCGGTAGGTGCCGTCGCCGACGGCGGCCGGCATGCTCCCCGCGAGCAGCGCCACCTCGTGCAGCGCCGCGAGCCCGGCCATGGCGGCCAGCAGCGCGTCCGCCGCGCCGGCCATCCACGCCACCTCGCGCTCGGGCGTAGTCCCGACCGGGGCCCAGCCCCACCAGGCGGCGGAGGTGTACTCCGGCAGCGCGAGGAGCGAGGCGCCCGCTGCCCTGCTCTCGTCGAGGCGCCGGTCCAGCTGCGCCAGCCAGTCGCCGGGTTCGGCGAAGCGCTGGTCCATGTTGAGCGCCCAGAGCGCCACGGTGAGGCTTCCAGGCGGGCTCACCGTGCGCTCCCGCC
>DASUSF010000285.1:0-8430 GCA_036375275.1 Geminicoccaceae bacterium
CTCGTCCCGGCCCTCGAGCAGCAGATGGTGGAGAGGCGTGTACGGCAGCATGGCGCCGATCCGGTGCTGGCGCGGCGCGACCGACGGCGCGATCCCCTGGCCCGCCCGCGCTCGGAGCAGCAGGATCGGCGCGCCCGGCGAAGCGAGCATCTCCGCCTCCTTGCGGCTGACCATGCAGTGCCGGCGGAGGACCTCGATCGTGCCCGCCATCAGGGCGAGCGGCTTGTCCGGCCGGCGCTTCCGCTCGCGAAGCCGGCGCACCGCCGCCTCGTCGGTGGCGAGGCACGCCAGGTGGTAGCCGCCGATGCCCTTCACCGCGACGCTGCCGCCGTCCCGGATCACGCGCCAGAAGGCGGCCCGGATCTCCGGCCATTCGGTCAACGCTCCGACTTCGCCGCAGCGCTCGAGCCGGGCCTGCGGGCCGCAGGCCGGGCACGCGTTGGGCTCGGCGTGGAAGCGCCGGTCCGCCTGATCGTCGTATTCGCGCTGGCAGCGCTCGCACATGCGGAACGCCGCCATGGTGGTCATCGGGCGATCGTAGGGCGTGCCTTCGAGGATGCTGAGCCGGGGGCCGCAGTTCGTGCAGTTGGTGAACGGGTAGCGGTAGCGCCGGTCAGCGGGGTCCCGAAGCTCCCGCAGGCAGTCGGGACAGGTGGCGAGATCGGGCCCGACGCCGGGCGTGCCATCGCCCGCGCTCCGGCTCGGCACGATCCGGAAGTCGTCGGGCGCGCCCGCCAGCACCTCGGGCGCGGGCGCGACGCGCACGGTCTCGACCGCCGCCGCCGGCGGGGCGTCGCTTTGCAGCCCCCGAGCGAACGCCCTGATCGCGGACGCGGCGCCGACCGCCTCGATCACCACCTCGCCCCGCTCGTTCCAGACGCGGCCGCGAAGGGCATGGAGGCGGGCCAGGCGGTGGACGAACGGCCGGAAGCCGACGCCCTGGACGACGCCTTCGACCCGGATCCGAGCTGCCTGCGCGGCTTCCTTGTCGCTCAAAGGCTCTCACCCTAGTCTTGCGGCGCGACCTGAAGAAGTTTCGGTCGGCCAGGCGGCGGCGGCAACACCGGTCATGCGCATCGGCGAGCTTGCACGGGATCTCGGGACGAGCACCAAGACGCTCCGCTTCTATGAGCGGAGCGGGCTCCTGCCGCCGCCGGACCGGCTCGACAACGGCTACCGGGCCTACGACCGCCGCGCGGTGGTCCAGGCCCGCCTCGTGGTCGGCCTCCGGCGGATCGGCCTCACGGTCGAGGAGGTGCGGGACCTGCTCGACGGCGACGAGGCGACGCTGCGTCCGCGCCTGCTCGGCGTGCTCGACCGGCACCTCCAGGAGATCGGCCTGCAGATCTCCGTCCTGCAGGGCCAGCACGACGACCTCGCGGCGCGCTACCGGGCCCTGCTCGACCTGCCCAAGCAGCGGGACGGGGCCTGCGTCTGCGCCGCCCTGTCGCTGCCGTGCACCTGCGCCGGCGAGGCTTGACCTTGTCCCAAGGGCAAGCCGTAGCGTCGTGATGCGAATTCGGCCGGCGCGGAGCATGACCGGCGTGAGCAGCAACGGCGAGGACGGCCGCGAGAGCGGCAGGGGGCGCGGGCGGCACATCCCGCGCTTCACCCTGGACCGAGGGCCGATCGAGGAGGTGCACGCCTTCTGGCTCGCCGGCATGAGCTGCGACGGCTGCTCGATCGCCGCGGTCGGCGCCCAGAACCCGAGCGTCGAGCAGCTGGTCAACGGCAACGTCCCCGGGCTGCCCCGGGTCGTCCTGCATCACCCGGTCCTCTCGGTCACCTCGGGCAAGGAGTTCATGCGCCCGTTCGAGCGCGCGCGCGACGGCAAGCTGGGCGCGCCCTACGTCGTCTGCTACGAGGGGTCGGTCGCGGACGAGCGGATCGCGGGCGCGCTCGGCGGCTACTGGTCGGCGATGGGGACCTCGGTCGGCACCGACGAGCAGGCGCGGCCGGTGCCGACTGCGGAGTGGCTCCAGAAGCTGGCGCCGGGCGCCGCCGCCGTCATCGCGGTCGGGACCTGCGCCACCTGGGGCGGCATCCCGGCGGCGGCGGGCAACGTCACCGGCTCGATGTCGGTCATGGACCTGCTCGGCAAGGACTACCTCTCGGCGCTCGGCCTGCCGCCGATCAACATCCCGGGCTGCTCGCCGATCGGCGACAACATCACCGAGACCATCACCTCGATCCTGATGTTCCTCGCCGGCGTCGGCCCGCTGCCGGAGTTCGACGAGCTCGGCCGCCCGGCCTGGATGTTCGGCACCACCGTCCACCACGCCTGCGTGCGCGCCGGCAACTACGAGGAGGGGGTGTTCGCCAAGGAGTACGGCCAGAAGGAGTGCCTGGTCGAGCTCGGCTGCTGGGGGCCGGTGGTCCAGTGCAACATCACCGCCCGCGGCGCGCTCAGCCACGCCGGCGGCTGCATGAACGCGGGCGGGGTGTGCATCGGCTGCACCATGCCCGGCTTCCCGGACGCGTTCGCGCCGTTCTACGAATCGCCGCCCGGGACGATGCTCTCGGGCAGTGCCAGCCGCGCGGTCGGCTCGTTCATGCGGCCGCTCCGGCGGATCAGCCAGCGCAACCGGAACCGCACGCCGATGTGGTGGGACAAGGACGTGCCGACCGGCTGGGGCGACGTCGGCGCGCCGGGGCTGGTCGACCGCACGGTGAACTTCTTCTACAAGAAGATCCAGTACTACAACTCGCGCTTCTCGCCGAACAACGAGCGCCAGCGGGCGCTCCAGGCCTCTGCGCACTCGTACATCGATCACAAGGCCGCCGAGCGGAAGGCGGAGCTGCAGGAAGCTGCGGACTGATGAGCAGGGGCGCGGCCCGGCATTCTGTCATGCCCGGGCTCGACTTGGCTTGGCGATGACAGCCGGAGGACGCGTCCAGGTGACTTCGACCGGCAGGACGTCATGACCTACTGGACGCTCGGGTTCGCCGTCGCTGCGGCGGTCGTGGTGGTCGTCGCGGCGCTCCTGCTCGGCATCATCTGGCAGTGCCAAAGGATCGTCCGCCTGTCCCGGACCGGGCTCGCGGTGGTCGAGGAGATCGACCGCAACACCCGCTGCATCTGGTCGCTCGGCGAAACCGGCGCCGTGGCCGGGCGCCTCCTCGAGGGCGCGAGCGCGATCGAGCGTAACGCCGGGGCGATCGTCCGGGCGGTCAGCCACGACATCGACGAGCGGGCCGCATGATGGGAGCCGGGTCGTGATCGCGGACGACGTGATGCTGCTCTGGTGGCTCGCCCTCGCCCTGCTGCTCGTGGTGACGCTGGTCGTCGCGGGGCTCCTGGCCTGGCTGCAGAACCGCGCGCGGGCCATCGAGCGCCTGGTCGGCGCGATCTGGCAGGCGGGCCAGCGGGTCGCGGCCAACACCGTGCACGTGCCGAAGCTCTACGGCATCGCGGACGCGGTCGAGGCGATCCTCGCCTCGGCGGGGCGGACCCTCG
The DNA here is from genome assembly GCA_036375275.1 of Geminicoccaceae bacterium. Taxonomy (GTDB): domain Bacteria; phylum Pseudomonadota; class Alphaproteobacteria; order Geminicoccales; family Geminicoccaceae; genus DASUSF01. Next base: position 3,458 of record DASUSF010000285.1, read on the forward strand.
CCCGTGCCGAAGCCATCGAGGCTCATGCCGAGGGCTGTCCCGGCTGCCCGGCGTGCATCTGGCGAGGGTGACGTGATGACCATCACCGTCATGACCCTGCTCACCGCGCTCCTGACCCTGGTCTTCCTCGGCGTGCTCGCGGTCGCGCTGATCAAGCTCAACCCGGTGCTGGAGCGGATCGGCGGCACGCCTACGAGCACGCTCGCGAAGCTTCGCTTCGGGCTCCGGGCGATCGAGCGCGAGACCTCGCACCTCCCGGGCCAGGTCGGGCGGATCAATATCGGGCTCGTGGCGCTCGCCGACGGGCTCACCGAGGTCGACCGACGGCTCGAGCGGACGAAAGCGGCGCTCGAGGCGCAAGGGCGCTGATCATGGAGGCCGGCACCGTGCCCATGGCCGCGCTCTGGATCTGGGGGATCTCGCTCCTCGTCATCGCGCTCGTGATCGTGCCGCTCGCCATCCTGCTGCTGCACCGGACGCTCCGGAATGCGCGGAGCATCGAGCGCTACCTGCAGGGCATGCGGGCGGCCGGGACGGGCGTGGCCGGCCATACCGCGGCGGTTCCGGCGCTCGACCAGACGATCGAGACCGCGACTGCGATGGCAGGTGTCGCCGCCAGCCTCCAGCGGCGGTCCGGCGCCATCGCCACGCTGCTCGCAGAGCGCGTGGAGCCATGATCACGGTCCTCACCGCCCTCAGCCTGGTCCTCGCCGGCGCCATCGTCGGCGTGGTCGCGGTCTACCTCATCCTGATCTTCGTCGCGCTCAAGCGGACCGCCGACCATCTCCAGGCGCTGGCGGAGGGGCTCGTCCAGGTCCGCGACCACACGGCGCCGCTCGAGGACAAGGTCGTCACCATCAACGGCGGGCTCGGCGCGCTCCTCGACCCGTTGCTCGCCGTGAACGACAATCTCGCGGCGATCGTCGACGTGGCGCGCGTCGGCGGGCAACGCCGAGGGTAGCCTCCATGTGCTTCGAGAACCTGCCGATCGAGTTCGATGGCGAGGGCAACGCCCGCCTCAAGGCCGGGGTCCGGGACCCCTACGCCTACACCGTGCAGACGCCCGAGGAGCGGGAAGCCAAGCTCAAGGAGATCGCGCGCCGGAACGGTCAGCTCGCCGACGTCGACTTCGACCCAGTGACCCGCGTCGCCGGCGCTCTCGCCTTCCACAGCACGGTCGACCTCAAGGAGCGGCGCGTCCTCGACGCCAACTCGATGGCGACGCTGTTTCGCGGCTACGAGGTCATCCTCCGCGGGCGGGACCCGCGCGACGCGGCGTTCATCAGCTCGCGCGCCTGCGGGGTGTGCGGCGGCGTGCACTCGACCGCGTCCGCGCTGTCGATCGAGATGGCGCTCGGGATCAAGCCGCCGCCGATGGGGATCGTGGTCCGGAACCTACTGCTCAGCTGCGAGTACCTCTACGACAACCCGCTGCACCTGTTCGTGCTCGCCGGCCCCGACTTCTCGGAGTCGCTGGTCAGGGACACCAACCCGGAGATCTGGGAGCGGGCGAAGACGGCGCGGGCGCAGCACGGCCACATGCACGGCTACGGGACCATCGGCGAGATCCTGACCGACCTCAACCCGCTCACCGGCAAGCTCTACCTCGAGGCGCTACACATGACCCGGGTCGCGCGCGAGGCATACGTGCTCCTCGGCGGCAAGTACCCGCACCCGGAGACGATCATCCCGGGCGGGGTCACGACCACGATCACCACCACGACCTTCAGCGAGTTCTACCTCAAGATCGCGAAGTTCTTCGACTACGCGAAGAAGTGCGTCGGGATCTGGGACGACGTGTTCGACTTTTTCTACGCGTGCGAGCCCCGCTTCAAGGAGTGCGGCGCGTTCCCCGCGACCATGATCGACCTCGGGCAGTGGGACCACGAGGACCACTACGACGCGACCTACGCCAACTGCAACGCCTGGGGCGAGAAGCGCTGGTCGACCCCCGGCGTGCTGGTGGAGGGCAGGCTGGTCACGACCCGGCTCCGGGACATCAACGTCGGGCTGGAGGAGTTCATCGAGCACTCGTACTACGAGCCCTGGGCCGACTACCCGCACAAGACCGACCCGGCGGGCGCGCCGCTGAGCCCGAACCACCCCTGGAACAAGACCACGATCCCCCGGCCCGGCGCGCAGAACTGGAAGGAGCGCTACAGCTGGGCGACCTGCCCGACGTGGGACCGGAAGACCTTCGAGGCCGGCGCCTACGCCCGGGTCTACCTGTCCGCGGTCGCTGCCAAGCTGCCGCCGTCCGATTATGTGCGATCGACCGGCGGGAGCCTGGTCATGCACATCGGCAAGGGCGAGCACCTGCCGGCGATGACCCTCGAATGGAAGGTGCCGGAGGTCTGGAACGCGTTCGAGCGCAACCGCGCGCGGGCCTATGCGGTCGCCTTCAACCTCATGGTCACCCTCGAGAACTGGGTCCGGGCGCTGGAGCTGCAGAAGCGCGGCGAGACCAGGGTCGCGGACCGGCTCGAGATCCCGAAGAAGGGCCACCACATCGGGGTCGGCTTCTGGGGCGCGGGCCGCGGCTTCCTCAGCCACCACTGCGAGATCGAGGACGGCCTGCTCTCCAACTACCAGATCGTCACCCCGTCGACGATCAACGCCCGGCCGCGCACCCCCTGGGGCGAGCCCGGGCCGTACGAGCAGGCGGTGCTCAACACGCCGATCCTCGAATCCAACTTCACCGACGAAGACGGCTTCAAGGGCATCGACATCCTGCGCGCGATCCGGAGCTTCGATCCCTGCATGCCGTGCACCACCCACGTGATGGTCGAGGGCAGCGACCGGGTGCTGACCCGCGAGGTCACGACCTGCGCCTGCGGGATCGACTAGGTCGTGCCCGTTCGTCCGAAGGTGCTGATCGGGATCGTCGGCTACTCGCCGCTGATCGAGGCCTTCCCGCTCGGCCCGGCCCTCATGCGCCGCCTCCGGGCGGCCTCGCTCGAGGGTCTGGACGTCATGGTCGAAAACATGACCTGGAGCCCGATCCACATCGTCCAGCGCTTCCAGGACGGCTCGATGGCGGCCGACCGGCTGATCCTGATCGGTGCCGCCGACGTCAGCGTGGCGCCGGGCCGCATCACCTGCCACCGCTGGCGGGGCGGCAGCCTGCCGGCGCCGGTCCTGCAGGAGCGGGTCTACGAGGCAGTGACCGGGATCGTCTCGCTCGACAACACGCTCCTGATCGGCGAGCACTTCGGGGTCTGGCCGGACGAGGTCTTCACGGTCGAGGTGGACATGCCGCCCTCGACCTTCGGGGACATCGTGATCGCGGATTCCGAAGGGATGGCGGACCGGGCATCGCTGCTTGCCCGCCTCGGGTTCGACCCGCTCGGTGCCGGCGAGCAGCTGGCGAGCCTCGCGGTGCGGTGCGCCCGGGACGGCATCGGTGCGAACCTCGACTTCGCCCCGAAGTCCGCTTCGGCGCTGAGCGCGCACCCGTGCTTCGCCCACACCCACATCGCGGCCCGACCCTGAGATGACGATGCCGGCGCACGTCGGACCGGGCGACCCGCTCGAGCGGCTGAAGCGCCGGGACGACGTGCTCGAGATCTGCTTCTGGTACCGGGGCGAGGGCTTCGGCGACGTGTTCAGCGCCCGCGCGCTGACGCCGTTCCTCGCCGCCGGCGAGGCCGTGGTCGAAGCGGCGCTCCGCGAGCTGGCGGCGGAAGGGCAGATGCGGCTTCTCGGGCGCGGCTACGTCTTCACCGAGGCCGGGCGGCGGAAGGCCGGACGGATGTTCGCGGAGAGCTTCGTCGACTTCCAGCGGCCGGCGCACGGCGAGTGCGAGGGCGACTGCTGCGGCGAGGACGAGCAGGACGCCTGCAGCGAGCACCAGCACGCCCACGGGCCGCGCGAGCCATGAGCGCGCCGTCTCGCGGACCGTCACCCGGTCCGGGCTCGGGCCGGCCCGGCTTCCGGACGCAGGAAGAATGGGAGGAGCTGCTGGCCTACGCCGGCGCGCTGATCGAGAGCCTCGAGGAGATCGAGGACGAGGCGGTGCGGGCCCGGGTGTTCGAGTGTCTGCAGGCGGTCGATTCGATCCATCGGGAAGCCGTCACCCGGCTCGTCGGCCTGTTCAAGGACGGCGTCCTCGAGCAGGTGATCGCCGACCCCGCGATCCGCACCCTCATGGAGATGTACGACCTCCTGCCCGCCACCCCCGCCTGCGCCAGGGTCTACGATTTCCTGGGCGCGGCCGAGCCGCCCGAGGAGCGGGGCCGGCTGAGCGGCCAGAAGGTCCGCGAGCGGGTGCCGGTCCCGCACTGGGTGCCGGCCCCGACCGTGGCCGCGGATCTCGGCGTGGACGAGGCCCTGCTGCACGAGCTCGACGGCCAGGACGTGCTGCTCGCGAGCGTCGGAGAGACGGTGTTCGCGCTCGCCGGCCGCTGCCGCTGCGACGGTCGGAGGATGACCGCCGCCGCGCGCCACGGCTACACCCTCCGCTGCCCGGGGCCGGAGGGCTGCCTCTACGACCTCCGGAGCGGCGCCCGGGTCGGGGCCGCGGGCGGGCTGCAGGGCTACCCCACCAAGATCGACGAGCAGGGCCGCGTGCTGGTCGGCTTCGACATGCCGTTCGTCCCCAACCTCCCGACCTTTTAGGCTGGAATCCTGATCAGACGGACGAACGCGGACGTGGGCGCTGGTCGGTTAAAAAAGTTATAGATCAGCATGATACGTGAACTTTATCCGGGCCAAGATCACGACGATGCCCGGCGCCCCCCGGCAAAGCCGCGCCGCGAGGCCTGCGCGGTGAGGTGCGGCGGCTGGGAACGCGGTGCCGGACGGCGCGGCCGGGACGGCGGGGCGACCGGTCGCCCGGGGAAGCGAAACCGCCGCAGCCAGGACACCTCGGCCGGCGCAACCTTCCTATCTTCCGCCACGTTGCCGGGTCGTGAACCGGACGCTCCGCTGCGGAGGTGCGGCATGCTGAGAGTGCGCCACTGGGCGGTGCGGCA
>DASUSF010000286.1:0-14962 GCA_036375275.1 Geminicoccaceae bacterium
CCGCCGAGACGGTCGGATAGGGATCGATCACGACCAGCAGGTCGAGCGCCTCCATCCCCTTCTTGAGGTCACCCTGCCGGGTCTGCGAGTTCGGGGCGTGGCCCATGAACACCATGCCCCGGATGCTGGTCGGCTGGTCGAGGTTCTCCTTGGCCTCGAGGACGCCGTCGTACCAGCGCGACTCCGGGATGCCGGTGGCCTCCATCAGTTCCTTCGAGCCGAAGCGGGCGAGCAGGTCGTCGTACTCGACGTCCCAGACCCGCGCCCAATGCTTCCAGGAGCCCTCGGTGAGGCCGTAGTAGCCGGGCAGGCTGTCCGGCAGGTTGCCGAGGTCGGTGGCGCCCTGCACGTTGTCGTGGCCGCGGAAGATGTTGGCCCCGCCGCCGGCGACGCCGATGTTGCCGAGCGCCAGCTGCAGCGCGCAGTAGGCCCGGGTGTTGTTGTTGCCGGAGTGGTGCTGGGTGCCGCCCATGCACCAGACGAGGGTGCCCGGACGGTTGTTGGCGAGGGTGCGGGCGACCCGCTGGAGCTGCGAGCCCGGCACGCCGGTCACCCGCTCGGTCTCCTCGGGCGTCCACTTCTTGACCTCCTCGCGGACCTGGTCGAGGCCCCAGACCCGCTGCTGGATGTACTGCCTGTCCTCCCAGCCGTTCTCGAAGATGTGCCAGAGGATGCCCCAGACCAGCGCGACGTCGGTGCCGGAGCGGAAGCGCACGTACTCGTCGGCGTGCGCCGCGGTGCGGGTGAAGCGCGGGTCGCAGACGATCAGGGGCGCGTTGTTCTGCTCCTTCGCCTTGAGGATGTGGAGCATGGCGACCGGGTGCGCCTCGGCCGCATTGCTGCCGATGAACAGCATCGCCCGCGAGTTGTGCATGTCGTTGTAGCTGTTCGTCATGCAGCCGTAGCCCCAGGTGTTGGCCACGCCTGCAACCGTGGTCGAGTGGCAGATCCTTGCCTGGTTGTCGCAGTTGTTCGTGCCCCAGAAGGCCGCGAACTTGCGGAACAGGTAGGCGCCCTCGTTGCTGTGCTTGGAGCCGCCCATCCAGTAGACGGCGTCGGGGCCGCTGGCCTCGCGGATCTCGAGCAGCTTGTCGCCGATCTCGTTGATCGCCTGCTGCCAGCTGATCCGCTGGTAGCGCCCGTCGACCATCTTCATCGGGTACTTGAGCCGCCGCTCGCCATGACCGTGCTCGCGCACCGAAGCGCCCTTGGCGCAGTGCGAGCCGAGGTTGAGCGGGCTGTCGAAGCCCGGCTCCTGCCCGATCCAGACGCCGTTCTCGACCTCGGCCATGACCGTGCAGCCGACCGAGCAGTGGGTGCAGACCGACTTGATCACCTCGACGTTGCCGGCGGCAGCGCTGGTCTGCGCCTCGGCCCGCCGCACCATGCCGCCCGAGAGCGTGGCGGCAGCCGCCACGCCGCCGGCGGTGAGGCCGGAGCGGTGGAGGAACGTGCGACGGTCGATCGCGCTGGCGCCGACCCCTGCGAACGCCCGGGCGAGGCCTCGACCCGCCGCGACGCCGTTGCTCTTCCTGCGAAGCATCGATCTCTCCTGATCTCGGGCGAGCGCTCTAGAAGCGCGCCAGCTGGTACGCCTTCCTGACGTGCTCGGTCTCGCGGTAGCCCTGCGCGGGCGCGCGCTCGATCGCCGCCTCGGCCGGTCCGATCACCGCCGCCGCGGTCGCCGCGGCACCCCCCGCGACGCCGGTGCCGGCGAGCTTGAGGAAGTCGCGACGCCTGGCCGTCCTGGCCTCCGTCCCCTCCTGCTCCTTGATCATCCCGAATCCCCTCTTCAAGAGCGATTGCGCCACGCGACGTGTCCCTCCTGCGGCTGGGGCTCGTCGCCCGCCCCATCCGCCGTTCCGGAATCCCGCTCAGACCATGTCGAAGGCGGCCTCCTCGATGGTCACGAAGGTCCTGCCGAGGGTCCCGAGCGGCCGGTAGAGCCGGGCGCTCGCCGCCGCCTCGAGATCCTCGAAGAAGCGCCCGACCCAGGCCCGGAGGTGGGCGTCGAAGAACGCGCGCTGCCCGACCAGGTCCAGGGGCGGACGGAACCAGCCGAGGATCAGGCCCGCCATCATCTCGCACAGCGCGGCCACGTGATCTTCCGGCTCCTTGACCTCCGCCGCCCGCGCGATGCCGAGCCGGCTCATGTCGACCCGGAGCTTGGCGAGTGGCTTCTCGTTCAGGAAGCCGGTGAGGTAGTAGGAGGCGTAGGGGACGAGCTCGCCCCGGGCGAGGCCGATGAACAGGTCGTGGTACTCGCGCGACGCCACCTCGACGGGTGTCTCGCGGGCGCGGCGGGCGAGCTCACCCACGGCCGTGCCGAGCTCGGTCTCGTTGCCGCCGAGGCCGGCGCTCAGCTGCAGCAGCGCGGCGTCGGGCGGCGCCGCCAGGAAGCGCGCGAGCAGCTGGTAGTGCTGCGCGCGCACCTCGTCTTCAGCGGGAACCGTGCGCTCGTCCGCGCGTGCTGCTGCGAGCATGCTCGCCCTCGTGGACCCCCTGACCGAAAGCGACGCCAAGCGCGCGCTCTCTTATAGTTGTTCCAATTTTCTAACGCCGGCGCTCGTGTCCGGCAAGGCCCGCGTTGGCGGACGAACGGATTATCGGCGTTTGCTCAAGGCTCAGCTGCGCCGCGGCAGCGGGCGGGGGCGCCCCGGCTTCGGCGCCTCCACGCGGTCGTCCCGCGCCGCGGGTCGCCGCTCGTCTCGAGGGCTGGCGCCGGCGGGAGCCGGCTCGTTGGTGGCCTGGCCGGCGGCCTGAGCGGCCGCAGCGTCGTCGGCGGCCGGTGCAGGACGGGCCTCGGCGACGTCGGGCGTCGGCGCCGGTTCGGGCGGCTCCGGAGCGGCCGGAGCCGTCTCCTCGATCCGGTTCACGAATCCGCGACCGACCTGGTAGGCGGTCTTGATGGCGCCCGCCGGGCGCTTCGGGATCGTGTAGTCCTCGCCGTACTCGACCAGGCCGTCCAGCTTGGAGAAGCTCGGGTCCAGCCGCCACAGCCGGCGCAGCGCCAGCGTGCGCAGCTCCTCCGGCACCCCCGGCCGCATGAACACGGTGAAGTCGGAGCCGCATCGCAGGCTGTCGATGTCCGGCAGGTCGCGGGGGTCGATCGGCGCTGCGGCGCCGGCGTCGCCGGCGGCCGCGACCGCCCGCGCGCCGCCCGCCGGCTCATCCTCGTCGCCTGGGCCAGGGCGGGCGTCCTCGGCCGTCCCGGGGTCGGGCTCGGCGTGGCGCGCCTCGGCCTTCCGCCGTGACCAGCGACGGAGGAACCCTCCGGCGCCCTCTCCGTCGTCCGGTCGGCGGTCGCGCTCAGACATCGAACCCTCGCCGGCGGAGGACCGGAGCCCCCTGCCCGGGCGACTGCGCGCCGGGCGGCTCCTCCCCCTTGTCGCGCTTGCGCTTCCGTTTGACGAACGGCTCGTCGACGTGATGGCGGTCGATGAAGGCCTGCACCCACCCGAGCAGGACCGGCGGCATCGCCACCCCCTCGACGATCTCCTCGCCGCTCTCGAGGTAGCCTTCGGCTTCGTAGGGTGAGGCGGTGACCAGGAACGGCTTGAACTCTTTGCCGGCGGTCGCCGCCGACGGCGCGGTCTTGCGCAGCACGACGTAGATCACCGGCAGCCGCCCCGAGAGGTTCGCGCGATAGGCCTCCGTCTCCTTCCGGTGCAGCACGAGCGGCAGCGTCGCGGCGTGCCACCGCACCCAGCCCCCGCCCCGCATGAGCTCGCGCCAGTCCTCGACCACCGCCGCGCCGGGCAGGACCGCGACCGGCCGCCAGCGCCACTGCTGCCACGGGTTATCGAGGGCCCGGCGCTCGATCACGACGCCGAGCGGCATGCTGGCGCTGCGTTCCACCGTCATCGGGGGCTGGGGCTGCGTGCCTTCGCTCATACCAGGAGAGCATGTGCGCTCGCCCGGCCTGTGGCAAGACGGGCGGATCAGATCGGTGCGCCGGTCCGCCGCTCGAGGCGGGCGATCATGGCGCCGAGCTCGGCCTGGTCGATCGCGGACAGGCGCGCGCCCGGCGCGCGCAGCGCCGGATGGTCGATGATCCCGCGCCGATGCAGCACGGCCTTCCGGATCGCGAGCCCGACCCCGGGCTGCTGCTCGTAGCGGACGATCGGGAGGTAGGCGTCGAACAGGTCGAAGGCGGCCTCGACCTCGCCCTTCCGGTGCAGCTCGTAGACCTGGACCAGGACCTCGGGAAAGGCGAAGCCGGTCATCGCGCCGTCCGCGCCCCGCGCCAGCTCGAGCGGATAGTACAGCCCGCCGTTGCCGATCAGGATCGAGACCCGGCGCTGGCCGCGCTTCTCGGCGTCGCGGATCCGGCTGATCTTCGCCAGCCCCGGGCAGTCCTCGTGCTTGAGGACCACGATCTGCGGGAACAGCCCGACCAGCCGGTTGAACAGCGGCACCGAGACGTGGACGCCGGTCGCCTGCGGGTAGTCCTGGAAGACCAGCGGGACCCCCTCGCCGATCGCTTCGATCAGCTGGTGGACGTAGCCCTCGATCTGCTCGTCGGTGGCGAGCCCCGAGGGAGGCGCGACCATGACCCCGGCGGCGCCGAGCGACATCACGTCGCCGGTGAGCCCGGCGACCGCCGCGAGCCCCGGCGCGCTGACCCCGACCACCACCGGGACCTCGCCCGCAACCTGGCGCATCACGTGCTGGACCACGAGGCGCTGCTCGTCCTGGGTCAGCTTGTGCGCCTCGCCCATCATGCCGAGGACGGTGATGCCGTGCACGCCGGCGTCGATGTAGAAGCCGATCAGCCGCTCGAGGCTCGAGAGGTCGAGCGCGCCATTGTCCGTGAAGGGTGTCGCGGCGATGATGTAGACCCCCCTGGCCCCCTCATCGAGCAGATGCCCGGCCATGATGCGGTCCTCCTGCAACCTCGCCGCCGAGCAGAGCAGAGCCGCGCGGCAGCGGCAAGCCGTTGCGGCCCGCGAGGCGCTACGCCGCCGAGCGCTCGCCCGCCCTTCCCTGAGGCCGGATGGGCCGGCATGCTGGAGCGAGATCAGGGGGCGAGCGCGCAGCCGATGAACGATCTGATCCCAGCCGCGTGCCGGCCCGGCGAGGCCCGGTTTCTCCTGAACCCGCGGGCGAGCGACGCCGCGGTGCCCGGGCCGGCGCTCGAGGACGTGCTGGGCCCGGCCGGCTTCGAGCGGGCCAGGACGGTGATCACCGGCTGGCCGGGGTACGCGCCGACGCCGCTCCGCTCCCTTCCAGGCCTCGCCAGCGCGATCGGGATCGCGGCGCTCGGGTACAAGGACGAGGGCGGGCGCTTCGGGCTCGCGAGCTTCAAGGCGCTGGGCGGCGCCTACGCGGTGGCGGAGCTGGTCCGCGAGCGCGGCGCCGGGCTCACCGTCACCTGCGCCACCGACGGCAACCACGGGCGCTCGGTCGCCTGGGGGGCCCGGACCTTCGGCGCCCGCGCGGTCATCTACATCCACGCCACCGTGAGCGAAGGACGGAAGCGGGCGATCGAGGCCTACGGCGCCGAGGTCCGGCGCGTCCCGGGGAACTACGACGACAGCGTGCGGCAGGCGGCCGAGGACGCGGCGCGGCATGGCTGGACCGTGGTCTCCGACACCTCGTACCCCGGCTACACCGAGATCCCGAAGCTGGTCATGCAGGGCTACGGCGTGATGGCGGCGGAGGCCATCGACCAGATCGCGGCCCCGCCGAGCCACGTCTTCGTCCAGGGCGGTGTCGGCGGGCTCGCCGCCGCGGTCGCGATGCACCTCTGGTGGCGTTACGGGCGCGACCGGCCGCGGCTGGTCGTGGTCGAGCCGGAGACGGCGGCCTGCCTTCTGGCCAGCTGTGAGGCAGGTCGGCCGGCGGCGGTCGCGGGCGATCTCGAGACGGTGATGGCCGGCCTCTCCTGCGGCGAGCCCTCGCTGCTCGCCTGGACGGTCCTGGAGCGCGCCGCGCACGCCTTCATGACGGTCCCGGACCACGCCGCCGAGGCGGTGATGCGCCTGCTCGCCGAGCCGACCGGCGACGATCCGCCGGTGGTCGCTGGGGAAAGTGCGGTCGCCGGACTCGCCGGGGCGATCGCCGCTGTGGCGGTGCCCGAGGTCGCCGCCCGGCTCGCGCTCGACCGGAGCAGCCGGGTCCTCGTCTTCGGCACCGAGGGCGCGACCGACCCCGACCTCTACCGGCGGATCGTCGGCCGGACCCCGGAGGCGGTCGAGGCGAGACAGCAGTGATCCGCGGGGCCACCCCGGCGTGTACAGCCGGATGCGCTCTGCGCTAGAACCATCGATGAGAAGAGCCTGACCGCGCGGGTGGCACGGGCCGTGCCTGGGGAGGCCCATGGCAGCGCTGATCCTCCGGCGGATTCTCGCGACCTTCGTCGTCATGACGGTGGTGGCGGTGTTCGTCTTCGGCATGCTCCATTTCAGCCCCGGCGACCCGGCGGCGATCATCGCGGGCGACCTCGCGACCAGCCAGGACGTCGAGCGGATCCGGGAGAAGCTCGGCCTCAACCAGCCGATCTGGGAGCAGTTCGTGCGCTGGATCTCGAACGTCCTGGTCGGCGATCTCGGGACCTCGATCTTCAGCGACCTGCCGGTTTCCGCCCTGATCGCGCAGCGGGTCGAGCCGACCGTGGCGCTGACGCTCACGACGATCGTGTTCTCGGTGCTGATCGCGGTGCCGCTCGGCATAGTCGCCGCCTGGAAGCACGGCTCGCTGGTCGACCGCCTGGTGATGGGCTTCGCGGTGCTCGGCTTCTCGATGCCGGTGTTCGTGTTCGCCTACATCCTGATCTGGATCTTCGCCGCCAACCTGCAGCTGCTGCCGGTGATGGGCTACGTCTCGATCTTCGATGACCCGGGGGGCTTCCTCCGCTCGATCGCGATGCCGACGCTGGCGCTCGGGGTCACCTACATCGCGCTGATCGCCCGCATCACCCGCGCCAGCATGCTGGAGGCGATCAACCAGGACTACATCCGAACCGCCTACGCCAAGGGCGCCTCCATTCCGTCGATCCTGTTCCGCCACGCGCTCCGCAACGCCTCGGTGCCGATCGTCACCACGATCGGGGTCGGGATCGCGCTCCTGATCGGCGGCGTCGTGGTGACCGAGAGCGTGTTCGCGATCCCGGGCCTCGGGCGCCTCACCGTGGATGCGATCCTGCGCCGGGACTACCCGGTGATCCAGGGCGTGATCCTGCTGTTCTCCGGGGTCTACGTGCTGATCAATCTGTTGATCGACATCGCCTACACCCTGCTGGACCCGAGGATCCGCTACTGATGGCCGAGGCGGTCATCGCGCCCGACCGGGCGCGGCAGACGGGGGGACGCTTCTGGAGCGGCGCGCGCTGGCTCCGGCGCCATCCGATCATCCTGATCGGCCTCGTCCTGCTCGGGCTGATGCTGGTGATGGCGGTGCTGGCACCGCTGTTCTCCACCCACGATCCGGTCCGCCTGACCCCGACCGAGCGGCTGCGGTCGCCCTCGCTGGAGCACTGGTTCGGCACCGACCACCTCGGGCGCGACGTCTACAGCCGGGTGATCTACGGCAGCCGCATCTCGCTGATCGTCGGCTTCTCGGTCGCCGCCCTCGCGACTGTGCTCGGGCTCGCGATCGGGCTGGTCACCGGCTTCGTCCGCAAGGTGGACGCCGTGATCATGCGGATCATGGACGGGTTGATGGCGATCCCCGCAATCCTGCTCGCGATTGCCCTGATCTCGCTCAGCGAGTCTTCGATCGAGAACGTGATCATCGCGATCACCATCCCCGAGGTCCCGCGCATGGTCCGCCTCGTGCGCGGCGTGGTGCTCACGCTCCGGGAGCAGCTGTTCGTCGACGCCGCGGTCTCGCTCGGGGCGAAGCTGCCGCGGATCCTGATCTACCACATCACCCCGAACACGATCGCGCCGGTGATCGTTCAGGCGAGCTACGTGTGCGCGTCGGCGATCATCATCGAGGCGATCCTCTCGTTCCTCGGCGCGGGCACGCCGCCGGACATCCCGAGCTGGGGCAACATCATGGCCGAGGGCCGGACGTACGTGATGATCGCGCCCTGGATCGTGCTGTTCCCGGGGGTCTTCCTGACCCTCGTGGTGCTCGGGGTGAACCTGCTCGGCGACGGGCTGCGCGACACCCTCGACCCGCGGCTCCGCCGCAGCACGGGGAGCATCTGATGTCGGCCCAGGCGCACGCGTCCTTCACCCTCACCCCGCCCCTCTCCCACCAGGAAGAGGGAGTTGGGTTCAGCTCGACCTGCACGTCGCCGCTCTCGCTCCGAACACCGTCGAGCCCGGCGCCCGTGGCCGGCGCCCCCTCTCCCTCCGAGGGAGCGGGATGGGGTGAGGGTGCAACAGGCTCATCCGACGGAAAGGCACCGCCGTGTCGGCTCGGGTAGCGCGAACCGGGGCCGCGGCGGACCAGCATCCGGCTCGAGCAGCGCGAAGCGCGGTCGCCATCGAGAACCGTTCGTCCGCCCTCGCGGACGAGCGCCTGGTCGAGGTCCGGGATCTCCGCGTCCAGTTCCCGACCGACGACGGCGTGGTCAAGGCGGTCGACGGCGTCTCGTGGCACATCGACCGGGGCGAGACGGTGGCCCTGGTGGGCGAGAGCGGCTCCGGCAAGTCGGTCTCGGCGATGGCGCTGCTCCGCCTCACCGACATGTCGGGCGGCCGGATCGCGTCCGGCGAGATCCTGTTCCGGCGGCCGAACGGCCGGGTGTTCGACATCGTCCGCGAGGGGGAGAAGGCGCTCCGGGACCTCCGCGGCAACGACGTCGCGATGATCTTCCAGGAGCCGATGACCTCGCTCAACCCGGTGTTCCGAATCGGCGACCAGATCGCGGAAGCGATCATCCTGCACCAGCACAAGAGCCGGCGCGAGGCGCGCGCCCAGGCGCTCGAGATGCTGAAGCTGGTCCGGATCCCGGAAGCCGAGCGCCAGCTCGACCAGTACCCGCACCAGCTGTCGGGCGGCATGCGGCAGCGGGCGATGATCGCGATGGCGCTCTCCTGCCGGCCGGCGCTGCTGATCGCGGACGAGCCGACCACCGCGCTCGACGTCACCATCCAGGCGCAGATCCTGGACCTGATCAGGACGCTCCAGCGCGAGATCGGGATGTCGGTGCTGTTCATCACCCACGACATGGGGGTGGTCGCGGAGGTCGCGGACCGGGTCGTGGTCATGCTGGCCGGCGAGGTGGTCGAGGAAGGGCCGGTGATCCGGATCTTCGAGGAACCGCGCCATGCCTACACCCAGGCGCTCCTCGACGCGGTGCCGAAGCTCGGCTCGATGACCGGCCGGGACCGGCCGGTCCGGTTCCCGAATGTCGACGTGCGCCGGGCGGAGAGCGAGGCGGTGACCCTGCCGCGGGACGCCGCCTCCGAGGCCGAGCTGGAGCAGCCGGACACGGTTCGGGCCGATCGGGTGCCGCTGCTCGAGCTGAACGGGCTCACCACCCGGTTCGACATCGGCGGCGGCTGGTTCGCGCGGCCGAAGGGCCGGGTGCACGCGGTCGAGGACGTGTCGTTCAGCCTCCGCGGCGGCGAGACCCTGGCCCTGGTCGGCGAGTCCGGCTGCGGCAAGTCGACCACCGGGCGGAGCATCCTCAAGCTGGTCGAGCCGACCCGGGGCTCGATCCGCTTCAAGGGCGAGGAGATCATCGACCGTCCGCGGAACTCGATGGGCGCGCTCCGCCGACACATGCAGATGATCTTCCAGGACCCGTTCGCGTCCCTGAACCCGAGGATGACCGTCGGCTGGCTGATCGGCGAGCCGCTGAAGATCCACCGGATCGCATCCGGCGGCGAGATCAAGGACAGGGTGGCCGATCTGCTCCGCCGGGTCGGGCTCGAGCCGGCCCAGGCCGAGCGCTACCCGCACGAGTTCTCGGGCGGCCAGCGCCAGCGGATCTGCATCGCCCGCGCGCTCGCCCTCAACCCGGACCTGATCATCGCCGACGAGGCGGTGAGCGCGCTCGACGTCTCGATCCAGGCCCAGGTGATCAACCTGATGATGGATCTCCAGGTCGAGTTCGGGCTCGCCTACCTGTTCATCAGCCACGACCTCGCAGTGGTCGAGCGGATCGCGCACCGGGTCGCGGTGATGTACCTCGGCGAGATCGTCGAGCTGGGCCCGCGCCGCGCGGTGTTCGAGGACCCCCGCCACCCGTACACCAGGAAGCTGATGGCGGCGGTGCCGGTCGCCGACCCGAGGCAGCGCCGCCAGGAGCTGCGCCTCGCCACCGACGAGATCCCCTCGCCGCTCCGCCCGTTCGGCTTCGAGCCCGAGCCGCACCCGCTCGAGGAGGTCGCGCCCGGCCATTTCGTCATGCCGCACTGACCGGTGAGAGCTCACCCGGACCAAGTCTGCGCCCCGGTCGATCAGATCGGTGCACAGCTTCTCCAGGCGATCGCGCACCATGAGGAGCGCCTTCACGACCTTTTCCTCGTCGTCGACGGCAAGCGGTCCCGCGCACGTTTGCTCGCCCGGGATGGAGCGATCCGGTCCCGGTCGGGCGGACGACCCTCGGTTTGCGTCGTCGTCAGCCACGATCTAGCTTCCCGGCATGAGCAAGCTGCAGCCGTCGGAGCTCTACGAGCGTGACTTCTTCGCCTGGACGCAGTTCCAGGCGCGGGAGCTGCAACGGTTCGCCCGGACGCGTCCGAACCTGCCGCTCGACCTCGAGCACATCGCCGAGGAGGTGAGAGACCTGGGCAAGGAGCAACGGAACGCGCTGCGCAGCTGGGTGCGCAGGATCATCGAGCATCTCCTCCTGCTGGACCATTCGCCCGCCGAGGAGCCGCGCCGTGGCTGGCAGGATGAGATCCTGAATCTGCGGAGCGAGATCGAACTTCGGCTGAGCGCCACGCTGCGCCGTGATCTGGAGAGGCACCTGCCGGTTCTCTACCTCCGGGCGCGGCGGCACCTCGTACAGAAGCTCGAGGCCCACGGCGAGCGCGAGGCGGCGCGGCCGCTGCCCGAGACCTGTCCCTACACGCTCGACCAGATCCTCGGCGACATCGAGCCGTTCGACGGCTGACCAGCTACGAAGGAGCCAGCGGATGACGAGGTGGCTGACGCTGGTGGCGCTGCTGGTTCTGCCGATGGCACCCTCGTCTGCGCAGCAGAGGGTCGACCTCGAGCTGGTCCTGCTCGCCGACGCCTCGGGCTCGATCGACGACGGCGAGATCCGCTTCCAGCGCCAGGGCTACGCGAGCGCGATCACCCATCCGGACGTGCTGGACGCGATCCAGATGGGCTACGACCAGCGGATCGCGGTCACCTACGTCGAGTGGGGCCAGGCGGACTCGCAGGAGGTCGTCGTCCCCTGGACCATCATCGGCGGCAAGGACGACGCCGGCGCGTTCGCGGAGGCCCTGATGGCGGCGCCGCGCCGGGCCTTCGGCCGGAACGCGATCGGCAACGCCCTCGCCTTCGGCCAGGCGCTGATCGAGGGCAACGACATCGATGCGACCCGGCGGGTGATCGACCTTTCGGCCGACAGCGCCAACAGCTGGAGCGGCCTCTCGATTGCCGAGGCGCGGGGGCAGGCGCTCGCCGCCGACATCACGATCAACGGCCTAGCGGTGCTCTGCCGGTCGTGCAGCGGCCGCCCGAACTTCTACGACCTCGAGCAGGCGTTCGCCGAGACGATCATCGGCGGTCCGGCGAGCTTCGTGGTCACCGCCGACGGCGACGACCGCTTCGCCGAAGCGGTGCGCCGGAAGCTCCTGCTCGAGATCGCCGGGCGCCTGCCCGCGTCCGGTCGAGTTCAGGCTCCGGCGCGGCGGTCGGCCTCGATCTCGGCCCGCACCGCCGCAACCGCCTCGGCCTCGACCAGCCCCTGAGCCGCGGCGTGCTTCGCGGCCGCGAGCAGGTCCGGGCTGATCACGACCTCGGTGCGCTCGCCCTGCACCTCTTCGAAGAGCGCCCGGATCTCGCCGTCGTGGGCGCCGCCGGTGACGTCCCGGATGTAGACCGCCGCGATCCGGCCCGGATGGCGGTGCACGATCTCCTTGTAGATCATCGCGTCGTGCTGGCCGCTGTCGCCGATCAGGACGAAGCTGAGACCCGGGTAGAAGGCGAGCAGGCGCTCGATCGTCCCGATCTTGTGCTGCGCGTGGGTGCCCTTGATGAGCCGGTCGGGCTCCCAGCCGAGGTCGCGCAGGAACAGCGGGCCGAGCGGAATGCCGTTCAGGAGCTTGAAGCGCTCGAGGATGTCGTAGAGGTTCCAGGGGCTGGAGCTGACGTAGAAGATCGGGTTGCCTTCGCCGGCGCCTGCGCCGCGCCCGGTCCCGTGCTCGAGCGCCCGGTAGAAGGCGGCGACGCCCATGAACGGCAGGCGCGCCTCGGCGGTGTTGAGCAGCGTGGTCCGGAGGTTGCTGAACAGGCTGGTGGCGCCGGTCTTGAGAATCGTGTCGTCGACGTCGGAGATCACCCCGAACCGGGCCCGCGGCGGCGGGATCAGGACCTGGCCCCGCACCACCGTCGGCCCCTGACCCGCCCGGAGCGGCTCCTGCAGCTCGAGCCGGACCTCGCGCCAGCGGCTCTCCGGCGCGGGCGCGGGGCCGTCCAGACCATCGAATGCGACCTCGATGTAGCCCTCCTCGTCGCTCACCACGTCGACCGCACGGCCGTCGAAGGTCGCGCGCACGCGCGCTCCCGGCACCTCGTCGCTCTCGAAGCGGTGGTACATGTGCCGGAGCGTGGTCCAGAGGTGGTCCTCCCGGCCCGGCTGCTCCAGCCCGCCCGCTTCGAGCACCCGCCCCTTGAGCCAGACCCGGGTCCGGTCGCCATGACCCCGGAACGGCAGGATCGTCACCGGGTCCAGCCAGCCGAGCCGCGTCTTGACCCGGCGGCGCAGCCGGTCCCAGCGCGATTCGATCCGATGGCCGGCACGGATCAGCGGGCTCTTCCAGTCCTTGCTCAAGGGCGCTGCTCCCGGAACGGCCGTGGGCTCGCGGCGTTGGTCGGAGGATGCGTCCGCCCGACGCCTTCCCACCAAACGCTCAGAGATCCAGGATGTCGAGATCACCTCTTCGCGTCACCAGCGCGGTCGGCCTCGGGCTGATCGCCGGAGCAGCCCCCGTCGCGGCCGAGACCTTCGCGGACGGGTTCGCCGGGGGCGAGCCGCAGCTCGCCTGGCAGAGCCATCCGCTGTTCGACGGCGGCGCCGTCCAGGGCGAGGCGACCGACGACGCGCCGGACGGCGACGGCGGCATCGGGGTGCTCGCGCACGACGGTGGCGGCCTCGCCACCATCAGCTATCCGGAGACAATCCGCGCCGAGGACACCTTCGCGGTGGAAGCCTGGGTCGACTGCCCGCTCGAGCCCGAAGGTCGGGACGGCACGCTCACCGGGATCGCGTTCTTCATCCAGACGGAGAAGGAGGGCGAGGACCCGGAGAAGAGCGGCTTCTACCGCCTCGTCTGTTCCTACCGGGCCGGGATCGGCGCGTTCACGCTCGCCTACGTCGGCCCCAACATCGGCCGGATGCCGCTCGAGATCGAGCGGTGGGAGCTGCTCGAGCAGGCGCCGCCGCCCGAAGGCGGCGGCTGGCGGAAGATCCGGGTCGAGGTCGAGCTGGGTCTGATGGAGATCTATCTCGACGACGTGCGCCTGAACCAGCGGCCCCTGCCGGTCGAACGGGTGATCACCGACATCGCGAACCTGAATGCCGGCTATGCCGGGGTCTACGCCGGCCACATCGGCGAGGAGGGCACGGCCGAGGCCCGGGTCGACGGGTTCGTCTACGAGGTCCCGTGAGGTTCCAGACGTCCACTGGATACAAAACAGGCGATCGACCGCGATCGGGTGCCGGGGCGCTCTGAGGGCGGCGGCCCGCGCAACACCAGCTTTCGTCTTTCCGCAGCGCCTGCTAGAAGCGCGCCATGCTTGCACCTTCGGGCACCGTTCGGGCATGGCCAGCTATCAGTACGTCTACGTGATGAAGAACCTCTCCAAGATCTTCCCGGGCGGGAAGAAGGTCCTGGAGAACATCACCCTCGCCTTCTTGCCCGGCGCCAAGATCGGCGTGCTCGGCGTCAACGGCGCCGGCAAGTCGACGCTGCTCCGGATCATGGCCGGGCTCGACCACGACTTTTCCGGCGAGGCCTGGGCGGCGGAGGGGGCGAGGGTCGGCCTCCTGTCGCAGGAGCCGGAGCTCGATCCCGCGAAGGACGTGCTCGGCAACATCATGGAGGGGGTCGGCGGGACCAAGGCGCTGCTCGACCGCTTCGACGAGGTCTCGGCGCTGTTCGGCGATCCCGACGCCGACATGGACGCGCTGCTGGCCGAGCAGGCCGAGCTGCAGGAGAAGATCGAGGCCGTGGGCGGCTGGGAGCTGCAGCGCACGCTCGAGATCGCGATGGACGCGCTGCGCTGCCCGCCGGGCAACCAGGATGTCGCCACGCTCTCCGGCGGCGAGCGGCGCCGGGTGGCGCTCTGCCGCCTGCTGCTGTCGCAGCCCGACATGCTGCTGCTGGACGAGCCGACCAACCATCTGGACGCCGAATCGGTCGCCTGGCTCGAGCGCTTTCTCCACGAGTATCCGGGCACGGTCGTCGCGGTGACCCACGACCGCTACTTCCTCGACAACGTGGCGGGGTGGATCCTCGAGCTCGACCGCGGCCACGGCATCCCCTGGCAGGGCAACTACTCGTCCTGGCTCGAGCAGAAGCAGAAGCGGCTCGCGCAGGAGGAGAAGCAGGAGCAGGCGCGCCAGCAGACGCTGGCCCGCGAGCTCGAGTGGATCCGGGCGAGCCCGCGCGCCCGCCAGACCAAGAGCCGGGCCCGCATCACCGCCTACGAGGACCTGCTGAGCCAGGCCCAGGAGCGCGCCCCCGGCCAGGCCCAGATCATGATCCCGGCCGGGCCGCGCCTCGGCGACGTCGTGATCGAGGCCGAGCACCTGAAGAAGGGCTACGGCGATCGCCTGCTGATCGACGACTTGAGCTTCCGCCTGCCGCCCGGCGGCATCGTC
>DASUSF010000287.1:0-16084 GCA_036375275.1 Geminicoccaceae bacterium
CGGCGGCGCCGGGATCGAGCGCCACGGCTGCATCCCAGAAGCGGCGCATGAACTGCATCTCGCCGGCGTAGTCCCAGACGTAGAGCGCGACCACTCCCTCGGGACGGACGACCCGGCGCAGCTCGGCGACCGCCTCGGCGGGCCTCGGCACGAAGTTCAGGACCAGCCCCGAGACCGCCGCGTCGAAGGCATCGTCTTCGAACGGGAGCGCCTGCGCGTCGCCCTGCTCGAAGCGCACCCTCGGATCGCTCACCCGGCGTCGGACGAGCGCCAGGAAGGCGGCTGCGGAGTCGAGCCCGGTCACGGCCGCCGGCCGCGAGCGCTCCACTACGGTCTCGACGAGGGCGCCCGTGCCGCAGCCGAGGTCGAGGATTCGAAGCCCCGGCGGTAGTCCCAGCCAGGCCAGGAATTCGGCCGCTACCCGGCGGCTCCACCGTCCGACGTAGCGCTCGTACGCTTGCCCGTCATCCCAGATGTCCGCCGTCTTCATCCTATCCCCCGCACCATCCAAGGCCTTTCGAGCGGCGCCTCGCCGACCTCCCAGGCCTCCGCTTCCTATATGCCGGCCACTCTCCGCGATCACGGCTTCGGAACAGGCTCATCGGGCGGGCAGAGGCTCCCCGCCGTCGCGCCACTCCACCTGGAACAGGCGGACGGGCTCGCTGAAGCCCTTCAGGAGCTGCTCGCCGACTTCCAGGATCCTCCGCCGGCGGCGCGCGGCGGCCGCGACCACCCCCGAAACCATGATCCCGCCGGCTTCGGCGGCCGCGCACAGCCGCGCCGCGAGCTGCACCGTGCTGCCGAACAGGTCGTTGCTGTCCGCCACCGGCTCGCCCGCGTGCAGCCCGATCCGGACCCGGATCGGCTCGTCGCTCGAGCGGTTGTAGCGCTCGAACGAGCGCTGGATCTGCTCCGCCGCCTCGAGCGCGGCATCGACGTCGTCGAACGCCGCCATGATGCCGTCGCCGGTGTGCTTGACCTCGCGGCCGCCGCACTGGGCGAGGGCGCGCCGGACCAGGGCGTCGTGGGCGCGCACCAGCTCGACCGCCCTCCGGTCTCCGAGGCGGACCGTCATTTCCGTCGAGCCGACGATGTCGGTGAACATGATTGCCCGGAACCCGCCGTCCACCTCGACCCTGCCCGACCGGCCCGGCCTGGGGTCTTGGATCCGGCCGAGGAACGCCTCGACCGCCGATAGCGCGACCTCGATGACGTCGCTCGGCAGGTTGCCGTGCGCCTCGCGATGCACGCGCTCGGCCGTGGCCCGGTCGGGCGCGTCGATCAGGCAGAAGCCCGTGCCGCGCTCCTCCTCGAACCAGTAGGTCAGGAACTTGACCCCGTAGCGGTCCTGGACCTCGAGGTCCTTCATGTGCGCTTCGGCGACCTCTGCAGCGGTCATCCCGCCGAGCTCGTGACGGTCCAGGAAGATCGGCATCGGCCAGCTCCGGCTGCGTCCGGCCCGACCTTGCCATAGCCAGGCCCGCCGAGCCAACTTGGCGATCAGGCCCGGGTCCCGACCACCTCCAGGTATTCGGCCTCGGCCACCAGCGTGTCGCCGCCCCCGCGGTCGAAGCGCTCCAGCACCCCTTCGACCTCGTGCGCGAAGCGCTCCCGCCCGGCGTCGTCGAGCGCGGCCAGGACCGTCCGGGTCGGGCCGAAGTGGGCGCGGAAGAAGTCGAACCAGTGGCGCGCCGAGAGCTGGCGGAAGACGGCGGTCCGCTTCTCCGCCCGGAGGTCGCGGACGGCGCTGCCGAGGAGCTCGCGGACCCGCGCTTCCGTGCCCCAGAGCGGCGGCGGCTTCACGCCCGCCGGCGGCGGCAGATGGCGGCCGTGGAGCTTGAACAGTTCGCCCCACATGCCGTCGGGCGTCCAGTTGGCCAGCGCGATGGTCCCGCCGGGCCGGCAGACCCGGACCAGCTCGCTCGCCGCCTTTTCCTGGTCGGGCGCGAACATCACCCCGAAGGTCGAGAGCACGACGTCGAACCTCGCGTCCTCGAACGGCAGCGCCTCCGCGTCGCCGACCTCGAACCTCGCCGGCAGCCGTTCCGCCGCCGCCCGCTCGCGCGCCCGCTCGATCAGCGCCGGCACATAGTCGACCCCGACCGCGTCCGCGAACCGGCGGGCCGCCGAGAGCGCGACGTTGCCGCTGCCGCAGGCGACGTCGAGCGCCTTCTGGCCGGCCCTGAGCCCGGCGGCCTCGCACAGCAGCTCGCCCGTGAACACGGTGTTCCAGGCGATCATGCCGAAGTCGCCGTCGGCCCAGGTGGCCTGCTGGCGGGTCTTGATCGCGGCAAAGTCGACCATGATCGGAAGTTCCCTTCTTAGCGCGCCCGCGGATCGAGCAGGCGATAGAGCAGGTCGGAGAGGAGGTTGAGGCCGATGAACACGGTGCCGACCACGACCGTCCCGCCGAGCACCGCGTTCATGTCGGCGTTGAGGAGCGAGTTGGTGATGTACAGGCCGAGCCCCGGCCACGCGAACACCGTCTCGGTGAGCACCGAGCCCTCGAGCAGGTTGGCGTAGGAGAGCGCGACCACCGTGATCAGCGGGACCAGGGTGTTGCCGAGCGCGTGGCGCCAGACCACCCGCCGTTCCGAGAGCCCCTTCACCCGCGCCGTCGTCACGTACTCCTGGCCGAGCTGCTCGATCATGAAGCTTCGTGTCATCCGGGCGATGTAAGCCAATGAGAAATAGCCGAGAATCGATGCAGGCAACAGGAGATGCCAGAACGCGTTCACGAAGATGTCGAGGTCGCCGGCGAGGAGCGAATCGACCAGCAGGACGCCGGTGACCGGGGGCACCAGGCCCTCGTAGAAGACGTCGAGGCGGCCCGGGCCCGCGACCCAGTCCAGCCGGGCGTAGAAGACCAGCAGCCCGACCAGGCCGAGCCAGAACACCGGCACCGAGTAGCCGATCAGGCCGACCACCCGGACCAGGTGGTCGAGGAAGCGGCCCTGGTGGGTCGCGGCGAGGACGCCGAGCGGGATGCCGAGCGCGACCCCGATCACCGTCGCCACGGTCGCGAGCTCGAGGGTCGCCGGGAACACCCGGACGATGTCCTCGAGCACCGGCCGGGCGGTCAGGACCGACCTGCCGAAGTCGCCCCGGAGCACGTCGCCGACGTAGATCAGGAACTGCTGCCAGAGCGGAAGGTGCAGGCCGAGCTCGATCCGGACCCGCTCGTAGACGTCCGGCGGCGCCCGGTCGCCGACCGCGGCGAGGACCGGGTCGATCGGCACCACCCGGCCGATCAGGAAGGTGACCAGGAGCAGGCCGAGGAAGGTGACGGCGAGGGTGAGCACGAGCCGGCCGGCCGTCAGCAGCGGGGCCGGAAGACGGATCCGCCGCTCCTGCCGACCGCGTGCCGTGCCCTCTGCCGTGCTCATGCCGTCCCGTTCGCTCGAGGTGTGTTGGAGCTATAGCCGATCCCGCCCGTCGCCGGCGAGGGATGCTGGCAGGGCCGACGCCCCGGTCGGCAGCCCCGGGTAGCGGGCCTGCCAGGAGTCTGGACCCGCCGCCTCCGCCGCCTATCATGCCGCCCCACGAATGGGTCGGGAGCGGAGGGACGGCATGAACAAGATCGATCTGGTCGGGCGGCGGGCGGTTGTGACCGGCGGCGGGCAGGGCATCGGCCGGGCCATCGCCGAGCGGCTGCTCGGCTCCGGCGCCGCGGTCAGCATCTGGGATCGCGACAAGGACCTGGCGCTGCGCACCCGCGACGAGCTCGCGAGGGACGCGAAGCACCAGGTCCACGCCCTCGCGATGGACGTGACCGATCCGAAGGGCGTGGAGGTCGCCCGCGACGAGACCAACGCGAACCTCGGCGGCATCGACATCCTGGTCTGCAACGCCGGCATCGCCGGGCCGAACCACAATCTCTGGGAGTATCCGGTCGACGCCTGGCGGGACGTGATCGAGATCGACCTGAACGGCGTCTTCTACTGCTGCCGGGCGATGGTGCCGCAGATGATCCGCCAGAACTACGGCCGGATCGTCAACGTCGCCTCGATCGCCGGCAAGGAAGGCAATCCCTCGGCCAGCGCCTACGCGGCCGCGAAGGCCGGCGTGATCGCGCTCACCAAGGCGCTCGGCAAGGAGCTCGCGACCCACAACATCGCGGCCAACTGCATCACGCCGGCCGCCGCCCGGACCCGGATCTTCGATCAGGTCTCCGAGGAGTTCGTGAACTACATGCTCTCCAAGATCCCGCGCGGGCGGTTCCTGACGGTCGAGGAGGCGTCGTCGATGGTCGCCTGGCTGGTCTCGGAGGAGAACTCGTTCACGACTGGCGCGGTGTTCGACCTCTCGGGCGGCCGCGCGACCTACTGAGCGGTGCAGGTGCGATCGTCGGAGCGGACGTGGATCGGCTGAGCTCGGAGCAGACCGTGGCGCACGCCGGCGAGCATCCCGGGGATTCGTTGATCTGCGTCCACGTGTTCCGTGGCGAGCGGCCGCTGCTCCATGTGTACCGGGAGCCGGACGGGTTCTGGGCCTTCACGTGCGGTCGCGACGACCACGTGGTGAAGGAGGACGTGCTCCCGGTCTGCCACCGGTGCGCGCTGGCCGGGAACGGCGTGGCCGGCGAGCTTGCTGCGCTTCGACCGGGGTTTCAGGCGAACCGGGCCGGGGCCGCGCACTGCTGGCGGATCACGCCGCTGGACTGAGGCGGTGCGGCACCCGGATGCGCGTCGGCCGGAGCGGCAGCAAGCTTCCGGCTGACCGACCGGCCGGACTTCCGTATGCTTCGATGCGCCGGACGCTGGAAAGGCCGGGCGCCGCGCCAACATAAAGGGCATGAGCAAGCACGATCTGCCGACTTCCCGCCCGGGTGGCGATGCCGTCGAGGCCTTCGTCCGCGAGGTCGCCCGCACGCCGCCGCCCAAGACGGAAGGGCGCGGCCGCCTGATCTTCGCCATGGACGCGACCGCGTCGCGCGAGCCGACCTGGGACCGGGCCTGTCAGGTGCAGGGCCAGATGTTCGTCGAGACCGCGGCGCTCGGGGGGCTCGACGTCCAGCTGGTCTACTACCGGGGCTTCAACGAATGCCGGGCGAGCCGGTGGGTCAGCGACGCGACCCAGCTGGTCCGGCTGATGACCGGCGTGATGTGCCTCGCCGGGCAGACCAAGATCCGGCGCGTCCTGCAGCACGCGATCAACGAGACCGGCAAGAAGCGGGTCGCGGCGCTGATCTTCGTCGGCGACTGCTTCGAGGAGGACATCGACGCGGTCGGCCAGCTCGCCGGCCAGCTCGGCATGCTCGGCGTGCGCGCGTTCGTCTTCCAGGAGGGCACCAACGCGGTCGCCGAGCGCGCCTTCCGGCAGATCGCGAAGCTCACCGGCGGCGCGCACTGCCGGTTCGATTCCTCGAGCCCGGCCCAGCTCCGGGACCTGCTCGGCGCGGTCGCGGCCTATGCGGCTGGCGGACGGCAGGCGCTGGTCGACCTGTCCAGGCGCTCCAGTGGCGAGGTCCGCGCCTTGCTCGGGCAGATCAAGTAGTGGCATGGGCGGCTACTTTCTGCTCGGCGTCGTCCTGCTCGCCGCCATGCTCCTCGCCGCGCGCGCCTTCACCCGGGCGAGCCCGGGGCGTCTCGCGCAGGGTGTGCGCGCGTTCATCGCCGCGTTCAGCGTCCTCGCGGGCACGGGCTTGCTGTTCGCCGGCCGCCTAGGGCTCGCCCTGGTCACCCTCGGGGCCGCCGTGATGGCGGTGCGCGCGATGAAGCGGGCGCCGGGCGGCTTCGGCGGCTTCACCGGCGGCTCGTCGGGCGGGGCGGCGCCCCGGACGTCGGCCGTCGCGACCGACACCCTGAACATGACCCTCGACCACGCCACGGGCGATCTCGAGGGGGAGGTGCTCCAGGGGCCGTACGCCGGCCGCTCGCTGGACAGCCTCGGCGTGTCCGACCTCATGACCCTCCTCGCCTGGTGCCGGCGCGAGGACCCGCGCTCGGTGGCGCTGCTCGAGACCTATCTCGACCGGCGCGACGGCGACTGGCGGAGCAGGGCCGGCGCCGACGCCGGTGGCCCGGGTGGCGGCGGCGCCGGCGCGACCGGCGGAAGCGCGATGGACGAGGCGACCGCGCTGTCGATCCTCGGCCTGCCGCGCGGCGCCGGCGCGGACGAGATCAAGGCGGCGCACCGGCGCCTGATGACCAGGCTGCACCCGGATCACGGCGGTTCGAGCTATCTCGCAGCCCAGCTCAACCAGGCCAAGGACTTCCTGCTCGGCCGGCACGGTTGAGCGGACAGGGCACGTGGAGGGCGTCGTTGACGTTGAATTAACCATGCGTGCTCCGATATAGGGGCGCCGCGGCGCAGGTGCGCGAAGCCGCGCGGCCGCCGCGGTCGCCGCCCGGCCGACGGTCGCTCGGACCGATCGTGGGCGCGCGGGCACGGGACCAGCAGCGAGAGGGGAAGCATGCCCGAGATCCGTGAGGTGGTCTTCCCGACGGCCGGCCGCGGCACCCGCATGCTGCCGTCCGGCGGATCCTGATCCGCATGCACCGGCGCCGGCTGCGCGCCGTCCCGAGGGCCACGGCGCGCTCTTGCGCGCCAAGCACGAAAGAGACCATGCCATGCGCATCGCGATGATCGGCACCGGATACGTCGGCCTCGTGTCCGCCGCGTGCTTCGCCGAGTTCGGCGTGGAGGTCGCGGCGGTCGACAAGGACGCGGCCAAGGTGGAGGGGCTGCGGGCCGGCCGGATCCCGATCTACGAGCCGGGCCTCGAGGAGATCGTCACCCGCAACGCCAAGGACGGCCGGCTGCACTTCACGACCGACCTCGCGAGCGCGGTCAACGACGTCGACGCGGTGTTCATCGCGGTGGGCACGCCGTCCCGGCGGGGCGACGGGCACGCCGATCTGACCTTCCTGTTCGCCGCCGCCGAGGAGATCGCGCGCGGGCTGAAGGGCGACGTGGTGGTGGTGACCAAGTCCACCGTGCCGGTCGGCACCGGGCGGAAGCTGAACCGGCTGTTCCAGGAGCTCCGGCCCGATCTCAAGGTCGAGATCGCCTCGAACCCGGAGTTCCTGCGGGAGGGCTCGGCGATCGAGGACTTCATGCGCCCGGACCGCGTCGTCGTCGGGGTCGAGACCGAGCACGCCCAGCAGGTCCTGGACAAGCTCTATCGCCCGCTCAACCTGCTCGAGACGCCGATCCTGTTCACCTCCCTCGAATCGGCCGAGCTGATCAAGTACGCCACCAACAGCTTCCTCGCGACCAAGGTCACCTTCATCAACGAGATCGCCGACCTCTGCGAGCGGGTCGGCGCCGACGTCCAGACCGTGGCCAAGGGCCTCGGCCTCGACCGCCGGATCGGCGGCAAGTTCCTGCACCCGGGGCCGGGCTTCGGCGGCTCCTGCTTCCCGAAGGACACCATCGCGCTGATCAGGATCGCCGAGGAGGCGCGCACCCACATGCGGATCGTCGAGAGCGTGGTCTCGGTCAACGAGGGCCGCAAGCGCACCATGGTCCGGAAGATCATCGACGCCTGCGGCGGCTCGGTCCGCGGCATGACCATCGCCGTGCTCGGGATCACCTTCAAGCCCAACACCGACGACATCCGCGACAGCCCGAGCCTCGTCATCCTGCCGGCGCTGCAGGCGGAGGGCGCGACCATCCAGGCGTTCGACCCGGAGGGCATGGAGATGGCGCGGCCGGAGCTGCCGGGCGTGCGCTGGTGCGACGACGCGTACGCCGCCATGGAGGACGCCGACGCGCTGGTCCTGCTCACCGAGTGGAACGAGTTCCGGGCGCTCGACCTCAAGCGGATGCGGGACCTCCTGAAGCGTCCGATCGTGGTCGACCTGCGCAACATCTACGAGCCGTCGGAGATGCTGAGCGCCGGCTTCAGCTACACCAGCATCGGCCGCCCGACGCCGGCCCACGGCATCGCGACCGTGCGCGAGGTGGCGTGAGCGTGGGGGCGGCGGCCGTCGCCGCCGGCCATCGCTTCCATGCGACCATCCTGCGCGAGTACGACGTCCGCGGGATCGTCGGCGAGACCCTGGGCGAGGCGGATGCGCGCGCCCTCGGCCGGGCCTACGGGACGCTGATCAGGCGCGCCGGCGGACGGCGCGTGGCGCTCGGCTACGACGGCCGCCTGAGTTCGCCCGAGCTGGCCGGCGCCGCCGCCGAGGGGATCACGGCGAGCGGCGTCGACGTGACGCTGATCGGGCGTGGGCCGACCCCGATGCTCTACTTCGCGGTGCACCACCTCGACGCCGATGGCGGCATCCAGATCACCGGCTCGCACAACCCGCCCAGCCACAACGGCTTCAAGATGATGCTCGGCAAGGGCTCGCTGTACGGCGAGCGGATCAAGGAGCTGGGCCGGATCGCCGGCGTCGCCGATTACGAGGCCGGGCAGGGGGAGGTGCGCGAGGTCGACGTCGCGGATGCCTACGTCGAGCGCCTGCTCCGCGACTACCCGCCCGGCGGGCGCGAGCTGCACGTGGTCTGGGACGCCGGCAACGGCGCCACCGGCGACGTCCTGAAGGCGCTCGCGGCGCGGCTCCCCGGCCGCCACGAGCTCCTGTTCGCCGAGATCGACGGCCGCTTCCCGAACCACCACCCCGACCCGACCGTGCCCGAGAACCTCGTGGCGCTGATCGAGCGGGTGCGCGCCAGCGGGGCCGAGATCGGGATCGCGTTCGATGGCGACGGCGACCGGATCGGCGTGGTCGACGGCGGCGGCGGCATCCTGTTCGGCGACCAGCTGATGCAGATCCTGGCCGCCGAGGTTCTGGCCCGGCATCCCGGCGCGTCGATCATCGCCGACGTCAAGGCGAGTCAGGCGCTGTTCGACGCGATCGAGCAGCTCGGCGGGCGGCCGGTCATGTACCGGACCGGGCATTCCCTGATCAAGAGCGCGATGAAGGAGCTGCAGTCGCCGCTCGCGGGCGAGATGAGCGGCCACATCTTCTATGCCGACGGCTTCTACGGCCACGACGACGCGCTCTACGTCGCGATCCGGCTGCTCGCGATCCTGGCGGCCGGGGAGGCGACGCTCGAGCAGCTGCACGCGCGGATGCCACCGCTGGTGAATACTCCGGAACTCCGGATCGACTGTCCGGACGAGACCAAGTTCGACGTGGTGGAGCGGGTCCGGGCGCGGCTCGCCGCGGCGGGCGCCGAGGTCGACGCGATGGACGGCGTCCGGGTGAAGACGGCCGACGGCTGGTGGCTGCTCCGCGCCTCCAACACCCAGGCGGTCCTGGTGGCGCGGGCGGAGGCTGCGGACGCCGCGGGTCTCGAGCGGCTGAAGGGCCAGATCAGGGACCACCTGGAGGCTGCGGGCGTCGCCGCCGGCCAGCTCTGAGGAGCGCGCTCTGGCCGCTTCTGCGGAGCCCGTCCCGTCCGCCCTTGCGCGCGGGCGCGGGTCTGCCAGTCTGGACGCCCCGATCATCAGCGGAGGCCCGGACCATGGACGAGATCCTCGAGGGCATGCGCGCCGAGGCGCCGATCGACCTCGGCCGGTTCGAGATCGGCGGCCGTGCGGTCGGGCTGGTCGTGGTCGACGAGGTGAACGGCTTCTGCACCGTCGGCGCCGGCAACCTCGCGCCGCCGGCGCCGGATGCGCAGATCAGCCGGATGGTCGGCGAGACCGACCGGCTCGCCCGGCGCTTCGCCGACGAGAAGCGGCCGATCCTCGCCTTCCTCGACACCCACGAGCCCGGCCGGCCCGAGCCGCCGTACCCGCCCCACTGCGAGCGCGGGACGGGCGAGGAGAACCTCGTCCCGGAGCTCGCCTGGCTCGAGGATTCGGCCCACGCGTCCCTGATCCGCAAGGACTGCATCAACGGCTTCATCGGCGCCATCGAGGCGACCTTCCACGGCAAGCACGGCCAGCACCACAACAAGGTGGTCGACTGGACCAACGCGCACCGCCTGGATGCCGTGTTGGTGGCCGGCATCTGCACCGACATCTGCGTCATGGACTTCGTGCTCACGCTGCTCTCGGCGCGCAACCACGGCATGATGCCGACCCTCGAGGACATCGTGGTGTTCGAGCCGGCGACCGCGACCTACGATCTGCCGCGGCAGACGGCGGCCGAGCTCGGCCTGCCGCCGACCGCCGCGCATCCGAAGGCGCTGACCCACCACATGGGCCTCTACTTCATGGCGTCACGCGGCGCCGTGCTCGCCGACCAGCTCGGCTGAGCCCTCGGCTGACCGCTCGGCGGCGCCGCGGCATCGTCCGCCGGCGGCGGGTCCGGCTCCGGGCCCCACCCCCGGGGATCGAGGCGGGCCGCGACCGGCGTCGGCCGCGCCGCCGCGCTGCTGATCACGAAGTCGTCCTTGGCGTCGGCCGGCGGCGCGGCGCGGCGAGTCATGCGCCAGACGGTGAAGACCGCGAAGACCAGATGGACCGTCGCGGTGAACAGGAACAGGCCGCCGATCCCCGCCCGCTCCATCAGCGCGGCTGCGAGGATCGGGCCGATGGTGGCGCCGAGGCCCCAGGTGAGGAGCAGGCCACTGCTCGTCTCGACGAACTCGGTCCGCCCGACGAAGTCGTTGGTGTGCGCCGTGCACAGGCCGTAGAGGGGGTAGACGCTGGCGCCGAACAGCAGGGCGAGGCCGATCAGCGAGCCGTGCGGCAGCGGGTCGATGACCAGCTGGATCGGCAGCAGGCCGCCGCCCGAACGGGCGTCGGCGGCGAGCATCATGACTACGCCGACCGCCATGGCGAGCAGGCAGACGGCGCCGATCACGCGGCGCCGGTCGATCCGGTCGGACAGGCGGCCGAGCGGCACCTGCGCGATCGTCCCGCCGACCAGCGCCGCGCTCATGAACAGCGCGATCTCGACCACCGAGAGCCCGGCGGCACTGGCGAACACCGGCCCGAGGCTGCCGAAGGCGCCGTTCGCCATGCCGACGAAGAAGCAGCCGAGCACGCCGACCGGCGACAGGCGGTAGAGCCGGGCGAGCCGCAGCCGGACCCGCTCGATCGGTGGCGGCCCGACCGACGTGGTCAGGCCGACCGGGACCAGCCCGAGGATGATCGCCGCCGCGGCCAGCGCGAACAGGTGGAACTCTCCCGGGTCGGCCGTCATGATCAGGATCTGGCCGAACGTGACCGAGGCCAGCTGGATGACCATGTAGGTCGAGAAGATCTGCCCCCGGTTGGTGTTCTGCGCCGCCTCGTTGAGCCAGCTCTCGATGACCATGAACAGCCCGGCGAAGCAGAAGCCGCTGACGACCCGGAGGCCGATCCAGACCAGGGGGACGACGAAGGTCGCGTAGGCGAGCACGGTCGTGCCGGCGATCGCGGCGAGCACGGCGAAGGTGCGGATGTGGCCGACCCGCTTGACGATGTGGGGCGTGGTCAGGCAGCTCAGCGCGAAGCCCGCCGGGTAGGCCGCGCCCATCAGGCCGATCGACTGGGTCGAGAAGGCCTCGAGCGTCGCCCGGACCGGCAGCAGCAGGGACTGGAGCCCGTTGCCCAACAGAAGGATGCTGGCGCCGAGCAGGAGCGCGGCGATGGGAGCGATGGCGGCCGGCATGAAGACCCCGAGGTGTCGAGCGATCCGTCGCGAGATCCGGCGGAAGCGGACCCGAGCATCCACCATAGCGGCAGGCCGAGGGGCGAGCGAGGGGACGAGCGATCGAGACGCCACCCGAGATCTTCGACCGGCGGCTGGTCCGGCAGCGGCGCGACCGCGCGGCCCGGCGCGATCCGCCGCTGGACTACCTCGCCCGGCGGGTCAGCGCGCTGCTGGCCGAGCGGATCGGCGACGTGCGGCGCCGCTTCGCGCTCGCGCTCGCGATCGGCTGCGAGCCGGCGGAGCTCGAGCCGGTCCGCCGCCGGCAGATCGACCGCCTGGTCCATCTCGATCCAAGCGCGGCCGTGATCCGGGCGCGCGCCGTGCCCGGCGTGGTCGCCGACGAGGAGGCCTTGCCGCTCGCGGACGACCGCTTCGATCTGGTGATCGCATCCGGCAGCCTGCATCTGGTCAACGACCTGCCCGGCACCTTGATTCAGATCCGCCGGGCGCTCCGTCCCGACGGCCTGCTGCTCGGCGCGCTGGCGGGCGGCGACACGCTGATCGAGCTCCGCGAGTCCCTGCTTCAGGCCGAGCTCGAGATCCGCGGCGGGGCGGGGCTCAGGGTCGCGCCCTTCGCTGAGGTGCGCGATCTCGGCGCGCTGCTGCAGCGGGCCGGCTTCGCGCTCCCGGTGGTCGACCTCGAGACGCTCCGGGTTACTTTCGGCCACCCGCTCCGCCTGCTCCACGAGCTCCGGCACATGGGGCAGGGCAACCCGCTTTCCGAGCGAAGCCGCCGACCGCTCGACCGGGCGACGCTGGGTCGGACCATCGAGATCTATGCCGAGCGCTTCGGCACTCCGGACGGGCGGATCCCCGCCACGTTCCAGTTTCTGATGCTGTCCGGCTGGCGGCCCGACCCGAGCCAGCCCGTCGCGCGCCGCCGGGGCAGCGGAATGCTGAGCCTCGCGCGGGAGCTCGGCGGGGCGGACGACGAGCCCGACGACGCGCCTGGAACTGGCTCAACCACCGGACGTTCCCCCTAGCAGCAAACCGGCCGGGCCCGCAGGGCGTGCCGCATTCCGCTTGGGGATCGGCCTGTCGTCGGGTCGGCTCCACGGCTTCAGAGGGGAGCACATCATGTCGACATCGAATGCCGGGGGGCCGGAACGCAGCCCTTACGCCGGCGGCAGCAGCGGACCGGATGCCGATCGGGGCCGCGAGAGCGACCTCCGGCGGGAGGCCGAGCAGAGGGCGGAGCGGCTGGGCGCCGATGCCGGCGCGGCGGCCGACCGGGTGAGGCGCGAGGCCGAGGCCGGCGCCGGGGCCGCCGGCAGCCGGGCGCGGGCGATCGGCGACGAGCTGAGGAGCGGCGCCAGCAGCCTGGCAGATCAGGCGCGTGCCCGTGCCCGCGAGGCGATCGAGGACCAGAAGAGCCAGGTCGCCGACGACGTGGGCGACGTCGCGCATGCGCTCCGCAGCAGCGCGAGCGACCTCGAGTCCCGCAACAAGGGGTCGGCGGCCTACTACGTCGAGCAGGCCGCGGACAGCCTCGAGCGCATCGCCGACAACGTCCGCCGCCAGGATCTCGGCGGCATCCTCCATCAGGCGGAGGATCTCGCCCGCCGGCAGCCGGCGCTGTTCATCGGCGGCGCGGTCGCGGCCGGCTTCGCCATCTCGCGCTTCCTGCGCAGCTCGGCCGAGCGGCACGCCGGGGAGAGCGGCGAGAGCATGGGCCGGCGCCCGGGCGCCTACCGCTCCGGCGCCGCGTCGGACACCTATCCCAGCGCGCCGCGCTCGCCGGCGCCCGGGACGCCGGGCGGTGCCGCGGCCGCCGGTCACGCTGGACCGACCGCCGCCGGGGCGACCAGCACGCCCTCCACGCCCGGCACCGCGACCCCGACCTCCGGCACGACCGCGGCGGGGGCGCCCGGCGGACCCGGCGCCGGCACGCCGAAGCCGAGTGGCTCACCCGCGACCGGTCCGGCGGGATCCGGCAGCGCGCCGGCCGGTCCGGTTGGCGACCGCTGAGGCCGGGTGGCGAGCGCGACGATGATGACGGCGGGTCCGGGCGGTCGGAGCATCGGGCAGCTGCTGCGCGATCTGGCGTCCGAAAGCGCGGATCTGGTGCGCGGTGAGATCGCCCTCGCGAAGGCCGAGCTGACCGAGAAGGCGGCCCAGGCGGCCGGCGGGGTCGGCATGCTCGTCGCCGGCAGCCTGGTCGCGTTCGCCGGCCTCCTGGTCCTCCTCGATGCCGCCGTGTACGGGCTGGCGCGGCTGCTCGGGACCGAGAGTCTGCCGGCGCTCGCCGCACTGATCGTCGGCGCGGTCACGATCGCGCTCGGCGGTCTCCTGGTCCACCGCGGCCGGACCAGCCTCAAGCCCCGCAACCTCGCGCCGGCGCGCACGGCGCAGTCGCTCGAACGCGACCGGCAGTTCGTCAAGGAGCAGATGCCATGAGAGAGGACTCGCGCAGTCCGGAGCAGATCCAGCGCGACATCGAGCGTCGCCGCGTGGAGATGACCGAGACCATCGACGAGCTCGAGGAGCGGTTCTCGCCCGGCCAGATGATGGACCAGGCGTTCGACTACTTCCGGAACTCCGACGCCGGGCACGGGATCACCGAGTTCGGCAGCAATCTCGGCCGGACGGTCCGCGACAACCCGATTCCGCTGGTGCTGCTGGGCGCCGGGATCGGCTGGCTGCTGCTCGGCGGGGGGCCGTCGAGCGGGCGGCTCCGGCGGCGCGGCCGCGAGCTGTACGACGACTACTTCGAGGATGACGAGCTCGACGAACTCGACGAGCTCGACCCCTACGAGGGCCGGTATGCCGCGGCCTACGACTACGATCCGGGCCTGCGCACCACCGACGATGTGCTCGCCCGCGGCAGCGGCGGGCCGCGGACGGGCACGATCTATGGCCCTGGCGGCGAACCCGCCCGGACGGTGCCGGTCGGCGGGGACGACGACGAGCAGGGCCTGGGCGCGCGCCTGGGTGGCGCCGCCGGCACGACCAGGGAGAGCGCCGGAGGCGCATACGGTGCCGCCCGGGAAGGCGTCGGGTCCGCCGGTGCGCAGGCTGGCTCCGCCGCCCGGCGTGCCGGGGAGCGGGTCGGCGAAGGCTTGTCCAGAGGCGGCGGCGCCGCCCGTCATGCCGGCGAGGAGATCTCGGGCCGCGCCCGGAGCGCCGCTGAGCGGGCGAGGCTCGCAGCGGGCGAGGCGCGTCACCGGGCCGCGCGGGCGGCATCGGGTGCTTACGAGGGCGCCGCCGAACTCGGCGGGTCGACACGCGCCAGGTATGCGCGGGCCCGGGCGCGGATGGGCGCCATGTCGCACGACGCCCAGGCCAGGATGCGCAGCGGCATGAGCCAGGCGCAGCTCCGCGCCGAGGAGATGCGCGCCCGCGCCGCGGCAGGCATGAGCGACGCCGCTGACCGGGCGCGCCACGGTGCCGACCGGGCGCGGGACGGCTTCGACCGGATGCTCGAGGAGCAGCCGCTCGCGGTCGCCGCGGTCGGGTTCGCGGTCGGCGCGGCGCTCGGCGCCCTGCTACCGTCGACCCGGCGCGAGGACCAGTGGTTCGGCGCGGCCCGGGACGAGCTCTGGGATGAGGCCGAGGCGCGGATCCGGAGCGAGACCGATCGGGCACGGCGGATCGCGAGCGCCGCGGTCCAGGCGGCGCAGGAGGAGGCCGATCGGGAAGGCATCAGTCGGGAAGGCGTCTCCGGCGCGATCGGCTCGCTCGCCGACCGGATCGGGCACGTGATCGAGGCGGTGCGCACCGAGGCCGAGCGCCAGGGCCTTTCGGAGCGCGGCGTCGCCGAGGCATTGCGCGCCGCCGAGGACAAGGTCCGCGCCCTCGCCGGAGCGGCGGGCGCCGAGGTGGAGCGCCAGGGGCTCGACCGCATCACGCCCGAGGAGGGCGTGCGCGCGGCCGAGGAGAAGCTCCGGCACGTCGCCGACGCGGCGCGCGAGGGGGCCGAACGGGAGGCCGAGCGAAACCGGACGCCCGGCTCGTCGCCGCCGGAGCCGCGCCCCGGCGGGCCCTCGACCGCGACCGGCACCAGCGGGTCGTCGCCGTCCCGAACGCCCGGATCGACGAGCTAGTCAAGCGCGCTAGGACGAGCGCCGGGGTCCGGCGGCGCGTCGCCGGACCCCGATTCTTTGCGGAGGGGGTGCATGGCCGGACGTGATGACCGGGGCCGCCAGGCGGAGCGCCCGAGCGAGATCCCGAAGGCCGGCTGGAAGGACATCTTCCTTCGGGTCAAGGACGAGATGGCCAGCGACAACCTGTCGATGGTCGCCGCGGGGGTGGCGTTCTACGTCCTGCTCGCGATCTTCCCCGCGATCGCGGCGCTGGTCTCGATCTACGGCCTGTTCGCCGACCCGGCGACCGTCCAGCAGCACGTCGACGCGCTCGGCCAGTTCGTTCCGCAGGAGGCGCTCGCGATCATCGACGAGCAGATGCGGCGGGTGGCGGGCGGCGCCAGGGGCGCCCTCGGCATCGGCGTCGCGGTCGGCATCCTCGCCGCGCTCTGGAGCGCGGCCAAGGGCATGAAGGCGCTGATCGAGGCGCTCAACATCGTCTACGACGAGCAGGAA